>JBBAES010000206.1:0-2509 GCA_041655815.1 Anaerolineaceae bacterium | reverse complement strand
ATCGTCGGGGATATTCCAGAGGATGAGAACGATACCGAACCTGAAATCGAAGTCACAGCCCAAGGGTCGCTGTTGATGGATGGATTAGTCCCGGTGGACGTCTTGAAGGAAAGGCTGGGCGTGGTCGAATTGCCTGAGGAAAATAAAGCAGGCTACCAGACTGTCAGCGGTTTTGTGATGAACCAGATGGGCAAAATCCCCAGAGTTGGTCAACAGTTTGAGTGGGAAAAATTTACCTTCAAGATTACTGAGATGGACGGTCACCGTGTTGAGCGGGTCGAAATCAGCACAGATGACGACACCCCGCCGAGTCAGGAAGAAGACCAGCGCGAATAAATCGCATGTGAAAGTACATGCCCCGCGCTCTGGTCCACGCTGACCAACTCGCCGCTCTCTAACTTTCCTCGCCCGCCTACAATTTGCTCAACCGCCTGGTGGGTAACTACTGCCGAGGCGGTGATGGCGTAAGCGGTCATCACGATAAACCTGGCATCTGTTGCGAGGATGCCCTGGCAGGCTTCAATCAGCTCTGGTACTCGTTTGAAAAAATCCCAGACCTC
Organism: Anaerolineaceae bacterium; assembly: GCA_041655815.1. Classification (GTDB taxonomy): domain Bacteria; phylum Chloroflexota; class Anaerolineae; order Anaerolineales; family Anaerolineaceae; genus Mesolinea. The sequence goes on along the minus strand of JBBAES010000206.1, from coordinate 1,949 downwards.
TCCGCTGGATCCCCGACCGAATTTAGGCGGATCCATGACGATTCCCTGGTAGCTGTTGCCGCGTCGGGCCTCACGCTTGACGAATTTGAGGGCGTCTTCCGCGATCCAACGCACTGGTTTATCCAGCAATTTTGAGAGCCTGAGGTTCTGGTTCGCCCAGGTGATGGCGTGCTTGGACGAATCCACATGGGTGACTTCCGCGCCAGCGGCAGCGCCGGCTGCAGTGGCAGCGCCTGAATAGCCAAACAGGTTCAGCATTCTGAAGGGCTTCTTGCTGGCTTCAATCTGAGCTCTGGTCCAGTCCCAATGCGTGGCTTGCTCCGGAAAAATGCCAACATGGCGTGACGAAGAGAGCTGCAATTGGAAATTTAAGTCTTTATAAGCGATCACCCAGTTCTTTTCCATGGGATTGAGGATATTCCACTTGCCACCGTACTCTTGCTTCTCTTCCACCAGTGTCGCGTTGGCCTTTTTCCACTCGCTTGATGGCAGGCTGCGCGGCCAGATCGCCTGAGGGCGCGGGCGGATTAACAGGTATTTTCCAAAGCGTTCCAGGGTTTTACCGTCGCCGCTGTCCAGCAGCTGATAATCTTTCCAATCGGTGGAGGAGGTCAGGATGATATTCTTTGGCATACTCATTGCGACTCGCTATCTCAGTTAAGGTTGATAAATCTGAAGATTAAATATACTAGAAAAGACACTGCGCCGGCAAGCTCAAGTGACCTCAAAAGGAGGGGCTGCTTGTTGAGAATTGAACCTGGTGGAGCAGAACGAGCAAAAATTAACAGGATGGCAGCCAGCATCAACCACAGCGCGATGATCCAGTAGGGTACCGGCGCAAGCAGCAGGAAGGTGATTCCCCCTGAGGTGATCAGCATTGAGGAGATCAATGTAAACCAAAATTGGGTTGTTTGCTGCTGTAGGCCCGGCTTCCGCGCCTGTTCAAAGCCAAAGAGCAGGTAAAAGCAGGTGACAAAAAGTAAGGGGAAAAAAAGTTCGACTGTGGAGGGCTGCCGCAGTCCTGAACAGATGCTGTTTATAAAGAAAAAGGCACTTAAGAGAAAGCTGCGCTGGCTCAGGCTGAGCATAATGCGGTTAGAGAATCGGAGGGAGGGGTGATAGAGGGCAACAGTGAACACAACCGCCACTACTAAAAGGACAACATTTACCCTGTTGAGAGCAAATGAGCTGACCAGCGCGATGACCAGGCTCAGGTAGAGCCCAATACGAGCGTTTAAGAGACTGACCTGACCGAGTGAGATAGGGTTGGGTTCGTCTTGTAATGGCGAAAACATATCTTCAGGGGCATAACTGAGATGTTTATAGGCTTGGGTAAAGGCGAAAAACGCCAGATTCGCGGTGAGGCTGAGAGCGATTTTGTGGTAAAGAGTCGTGTCAGCCACCAGGCTTCCTAACAGGCTGCAGAAAAGGATAAAAGACAGACCGGCTGGCAGCCCGAACAATTGCAGATAAGCAACTCGATTTTTCTGTTTCATCCATGGTTCAGTATACCAAAAGCAAGTATTCGACGGAGAAACAATCCCAAAAGGACAAAGTGGCATTAGAATTGTTTCAGGAAAAGGAGGGCTCATGAGTTTTAACCAGTATATCGATCGAAGGTCAAGCGAGAGCCTGAAATGGAACTGTTATCCCAACGATGTCCTGCCGCTGTGGGTGGCGGACACGGATTTTCGCAGTCCGCCAGAAGTCATCGAAGCGCTGCACCAGCGGGTTGACCATGGCATCTTCGGCTATGCGATCCCACCGGAAGGGCTTGATCAGGTGGTTATTGATCGGTTCAAAAGGTTATATGACTGGGTTATTTGCAAAGAATGCATCGCTTACGTTCCGGGGATCGTGACCGGGTTTACCATAATGTTACGGGCATTGTGTGAAAAAGGGGACGCTGTCATTTTTCAGTCTCCGGCCTACCCTCCTTTCATCGGGTC
>JBBAES010000205.1:0-2511 GCA_041655815.1 Anaerolineaceae bacterium | reverse complement strand
GGAAAAAGTAAGCGTAAGCGATCTGGAACGAGAGTTGGTCTGGCAAAGCAATCGACCCAACTTTACTGCCGAAACCATTGAAGCCATGCGGAAGCGGACTGGCCCAAAGATTGAGCTGGCTTTTCTGATTGGAGCAGACAGTTTTACCGGTGAGAGTCCAGGTTTTGCTCAATGGCACCGCTGGGAAGAATTAATTAAAGACGCAATGTTAGTGATCAGCCCGCGTCAAGGTTTCATGCCAAATCAAAGCTTTATTGAAAGCCTCACTGAGCAAGGTGGCCGCGTCATTTATCTGGAAGAGGTCGAGGTTTCTGATATATCCTCCCGAACAATCCGAACCAGGCTCGAAACTGGAACCGAGCCGTCCACTCTTGCGGCAGAAGGCATTCTCAATCCGGAGATCGCGGAATATATCGCCAGAAACGACCTGGTAACTATCTGGAAACAGATCGACACCAAACAACCAGTTCAGATAGTAACGGAGAAAGTTATGGAAACCGACAATCTACCAACTCGCATTGGAAAGCTCTTGTTTGAACAAAAACTTACTCTCGGGCTGGCCGAGAGCTGCACAGGCGGTTTGATCGGGCACATGATTACCAATGTTCCCGGCGCCTCAGAATTTTTCATGGGCAGCATAGTCGCTTATGCCTACCAGGCCAAGGTCAAGCTGCTGGGTGTGAGCTGGGATACGCTGCAAAAACACGGCGCGGTAAGCAGCGCGACAGTGCTGGAAATGGCTTTGGGCGCGCGCCAGGCATTTAACACAGATATCGGTCTATCGGTCTCCTGCATCGCTGGCCCTGGCGGGGCCACGACTGACAAGCCGATCGGAACCAGTTGGTGCTGTCTTTCGACCCCGGATGGAGACTGGTCCTATCATTTTCAATTGGAAGGGAATCGCGAGACAATAAAATCTCAACTTGCTCATCTGGCTTTGGAAAAACTGGGGGAATATCTGGAAGAAAGATCCGCTAAAAGCTAACCTCGCGAATCCATGCACAGCTTTTCCTGGCAAGACGAAATAGATAAGGAAGAAGAAAATCTTCGAGCGCGGCAGATCCGCTGGCCGGGTTTTATGCCATTCTTTTGGCTGGGACTGGCTGCGGTTCTTGGGCCGTTTGCCGCCGAGGAGTTAAGCTTCCCCTGGCACTGGTGGGCAGGTTTAGTAATTGGGGCTCTTCTGTTCACCATTTTGCGTAGAAAGCCGCATGAAGCCGTGCAGACTGTCCGGCGTTTGCCTGCGGTGCTTGCTTTGGCCGCTTTTGCCTTGACCGCGATGCTCTACCAGCTGAGTCTGCCATCAATCCAACCAAACAACCTGTTGTATTACCACAAGAGGGGTCCGGTGACAATCAACGGATTGGTGATCTCGCCGCCCGAAACAAAACAGAACAGCCTGCAAGTGGTGGTTGAAGCTTATTCGCTTAAAGCGGAAAACCTGCCGGTGCGTGAACCTCAAGTAGACGGCAAATTAATCTTTTACCTTTCTCTGGGAACCGAACTGCGATATGGCGACCTTGTCGAAATTCAGGGCGAGCTGCTTCCGCCTGAAGAAGGTGTCAATTTCTCGTGGCGGGATTATCTGAAACATCAAGGTATCTATTCGACCATGCTCTATCCCCGCGCCAGGCTGATGGAAAGAGACCGGGGCAATCCATTGAAAGCGGCTCTATTTCGTTTGAGGGAAAGCGGCGGACGGGTTTTGAACAAAATTTTTCCCAGTCCGGAGGACAGCCTGTTGAAGGGCATCCTGCTCGGAGATGAAAGCTCAATCTCAAAAGCTTTGTCAGATGCCTATCGTTTGACAGGAACCAGCCATATTATCGCGATATCAGGGTTCAACATGTCTGTCCTGGCAGGCCTGGTGAGCCTGTTTTTCACCCGTCAGTTTGGGCTAAAACGCGGGGCTCTGGTTACCATCCTGCTTTTGGGAAGTTACAGCCTGTTGGTCGGCGCCAGCGCTTCAGTTGTCAGGGCTGCTTTTATGGGCTCCTATGCCGTCCTCGGCAATTCTATCTCCCGCAAGGGGAACACGCTGAATAACCTGGGTGTCAGCGCGCTTTTGATGGTGATATTGAACCCACACCTTCCCTGGGATCTAGGTTTTCAGTTTTCAGTCATGGCGACGTTAGGACTATCTCTATTTGCTGGACCCTTACGGGCGCGACTGGAAGTCAGTTTAGGCAAGCGCCTGGAGCAAAAAACCGCCCTGGCTGTCAGCAACCTGGTATCAGAAACCTTCCTGCTCACCATGATTGCTCAGGCACTGGTGTTGCCCCTTAGTATCTGGCATTTCCGGGAAGTAACCTGGCTGTTTCTGATTGCCAACCCACTGATATTGCCGGTTCAGCCGGCAGTAATGGTGCTGGGATTGGTAGCCATGAGTGCGGGTTTACTTTGGCTGCCTCTCGGGCAAATTTTGGCCTGGATAGCCTGGCCTTGGGTGGCTTACAGTAACCGCATGGTTGTTTGGCTGGCGAGTCTGGTGCCAGGAAGTTGGATTTTGCC
>JBBAES010000204.1:0-2515 GCA_041655815.1 Anaerolineaceae bacterium | reverse complement strand
GAAGAGACCGAGAACATTGCCAAGAAGGTCCAAAGTTTGAGCACTCAAGCTGAGGTAATTGCATACGTCAAGGCTGCTGTAGAAAAAAGAAGTTAAGCGAATATAAGAGTCTGATATAAGGCCGTTATTACGGCCTTATATTTTTAATATTTGTGCTCAAATTTGCTAATGTAGGACGAACTCCCATGATGTACGTAAACGATGTTTGATTGTTATTAAGACTACGCCGTGCCAGGCGCAAAAAAGGATTGCGGGCTGCCATGAAAGAGCTGCTGACTTTTAGAAGCCGTCAAGGCTCTCTTTATAGAAGGTATAATTTGATTTACAAATGGGACCCTGGCGAGATCGGTGCCCCATTTTCAAGAGAGAATCAAAAGGAGAATCATGCAGCCAAACACTCCATTACAGGAAGAAGCAATCAACGCTATTCGTTTTCTTTCCGCAGACGCGGTTCAGAAGGCTGATTCAGGTCATGCCGGGCAACCGATGGGTTCTGCGGCGATCGCATACACACTAATCAGCAAACATTTGAAATTTAACCCCGCCAACCCTAAATGGGCAGATCGTGACCGGTTTATCCTTTCAGCGGGTCACGGATCTATGCTTTTGTATAGTCTTTTTTACCTGACCGGTTATGAAGAAATGACCATGGATCAACTCAAGCAGTTCCGTATGCCCGGCAGCCTGACCCCTGGCCACCCGGAATATGGACATACTGCGGGTGTGGAAACCACAACGGGTCCATTGGGTCAAGGGATGGCGGTTGCGGTTGGCATGGCAATCGCTGAAGCTCACCTGGCCGCTGTGTATAACACTGAAGAAAACAAGATTGTCGATCATTACACTTACGTGATTGCGAGTGATGGCGACCTGATGGAAGGGATAACAGCTGAAGCTTCCTCCCTGGCAGGGCATCTGTCTTTGGGCAAGCTGATTTGTTTCTACGATGACAATCGCATCACCATCGATGGCGGCACGGATATCACCTTTACCGAAGACCGCGCGAAACGTTACGAAGCTTATGGCTGGCAAGTCTTACATGTTAAAGATGGCAATAACGTCGCTGAAATAGACCAGGCAATTGTTAAAGCCAAAGCAGATCCACGACCCTCGATGATTCTCTGCCGGACTGTAATTGGGTATGGCTACCCAAATTGGGAAGGACTTTCAAAAGCGCATTCTGGCATTCCAAGCGACGAAGAACTGGCTGGTGCCAAGAAAGCGCTGGGATATCCGGTTGAACCCAAGTTTTATGTCAGCGATGAAGTGCTTGCCCATTATCGCCAGGCACTGGACAAGGGGAAAAAAGCCGAAAACGATTGGCAAACTCGCCTGGATAAATACTCGATTGAAAATCCAGATAAAGCAAGCCAATTCAAACGGACCATGGAGGGAAAGTTGCCCGAAAATTGGCAAGAGGTCCTGCCAAAATTTGAAACAAACCCGAAAGGACTGGCAACACGCTCCGCTTCCAATACCATTATCAACGCTCTGGCTGGTGTGTTGCCCGAAATGGTGGGTGGCTCGGCTGACCTGAGCGGTTCGAACTCCACCACGATCAAAAACACAGCCCTTCTTCAGAAAGAAAGTTATGAAGGGCGTAATATTGCCTACGGTGTACGTGAGCATGCCATGGGTGCCATCAATAACGGCCTGAACCAACATGGTGGGTTTATTTCCTTCGTGGCAACATTCTTGATCTTTTCGGACTACCTGCGCCCCGCACTCCGCCTTTCAGCGCTTTCGGATACCGGCAGCATCTGGGTCTTTTCGCATGATAGCTTTTGCCTGGGTCAAGACGGCCCGACTCATCAGCCGATAGAACACCTGAGCAGTCTGCGGGCCATGCCAAACCTGGTGACTTTGCGCCCATCAGACGCAAATGAGACCGCGTTTGCCTGGAAGATCGCCATTGAACGCCGCCACGCGCCAACGGTGCTGGCACTGACACGTCAGGCTGTGCCAACTTTAGACCGAGAAAAATATGCCAGCGCGAGTGGAACAGAACAAGGAGCTTACGTGATGGCAGACCTTGGCCCCAAGCCCGTGCGGCTGGTTTTGATGGCGACCGGTTCGGAGGTTGAATTGATCGTGAAAGCAGCTGAGACACTGGCAGAAGAAGGCATCGGTGTACGCGTCATTTCCATGCCCAGCTGGGAATTGTTTGAAGCGCAACCGGAGAGTTACCAAAATGAAGTCATGCTGCCTGAAGTAAAGGCGCGTCTCGCAGTCGAGGCTGCGACCAGCCTGGGATGGCACAAATGGGTAGGTCCAGCAGGTAAAATGATCACACTTGATCGCTTCGGTGCCAGCGCGCCCAACGATTTCTTATTCAAGGAATTTGGTTTCACAGTGGAGAACGTGCTGCAGAAATGCCGCCAATTGTTGGCTGAATAATTTAGGTTAAGTACGTTAAAATGATAATCAGGGCGGCCAACAGCCGCCCTGATTGTTTTTCTTTCCCAACTGTAAATATACTTACCGCTTGAAAATAGTCGTTACATCAAATACGACG
>JBBAES010000203.1:0-2516 GCA_041655815.1 Anaerolineaceae bacterium | reverse complement strand
AACGGTTAGCGACGCACCTAACAACAGGATCAAGCCGGTCGAGATCCTTTTTTCATTTAATAATCTCTCGAAGCTCAAAACAATCGCAAAAGCAGCTGAAATGGTGATGGGAATGAAACTAATCAAAGCATAATAATCGTATCTAAAATTCATGAGTCGAAAGCCGGTTGGAAGGGATAAGACCAAGGTAAGGAGTGCCCAACCAAAATAGTAATACTTTTTTGTAGTAAACACTGACCACAACAATCCAATGATGCCCAACGCGATTAAAACATACCCACTGGTCGGACCTACAAGGGAAAACAAGTAATCCCACGACCCTTCCAGGGTTTCGGGATCCACCATTCTAAGTACCGGTCTAGAAGTCGCGTCCGAATACACAAAAATCCGATAATACCAACGTGACGCGAAAACAAGTCCCATGAAAATCGAAGTTGCTATACTAAAAAATGGTTTCCTTTGGAAGGATCTATATCGGATTATTTCTACAGTCCCCTGCAAAGCTAAGAATCCAAAGAATAACGCTAGTAAAAAAGCCGTAAAGTAATGGCTGAGCAACGTACCTACAGTAAGCAAAAACATGCCGCTCAATCGCCACCACTCAACTGGTTTTCTGCGCAAGCATTCCACTTCTGCCATTGCCACAGGCAGGATCATCACCCCAATCAGAAGGGTATAACGACCCCAGCTGAGATAGTAACCGGGCATCTTGGTCACAAAAGTGACGAATAGTCCTGCCAGCAAACCGATGCGCCAGTCTTTGCCAATCGCTTTGGCCAGCGCATAAACCGAAAGCCCAACACAGGCGTTCATCACCTGGCCAAGTAAGAGCACGCTTCGCTCCGGGCTCAAACCGCTGAGCGCTGAAAACAAGGCGGTGATAACGTGAAAGGAAAAATGATAGTAAAAAGGACCGGGCAGATAAGGCTCAAGCGTGCTGGGCAAGCCGCCACTTTCGATGATCTTACGGATGATGAGAACATGGTGTTGCGAATCAACCCAATTCGGGAAGACCAGCTCTCTCGCCTGCCAAAGCCGCCAAATCACAAAGATCGCCAAAAAGAGCAAGGCAAACAACCAGGTCTTATTGAAAGCAGTTTTCCAACTGCGGATCAGCCCTGCCAGAACCAAGCCAATACAAATGCTCAGCAGCAATCCGATTGCCAGGGGGCCAAAACTAAGCCGAACTGTGTAAAAAGCCAGTGCCACAAGGGTGATGAAACCGGCACTGACCGCAAAAATGCGCGCCAGAGCTTCACCACCGTCTTGTTTATGATCACCCAGCCAAAGCCACCAGGCCAGCCCTGGCAGACAAACTGCCACAAAAGCCAGTGCTATTTGCACAGCCTGACTCCAATGTCTCCGGGCAGGCTCGCCAGCAAATCGGACACGGTTTTCCCTGTACCCGGGTGGACCAGATCAGGCGCGATCTCGTTCAGTGGGATTAATACGAAAGCTCTTTCTGTGACCCTGGGGTGCGGGATTTGCAAGCGATTGCTGGTTTTTACCAGATTATCATAAAAAAGGATATCGATATCAATCAGACGTGGACCGTAGCGAAAGTTTTCCACCCGCCCCAGTTCGACTTCGGTCTTTTTTACGAAATTCAACAAACGCAGAGGGGTCAGGTTGGTCTCAACCTTGATAACCTGGTTCAGAAAGTCGGGTTGGTCCGTGTACCCCCAGGCATCGGTTTCGTAGACTGAAGATCTCTCACAGACACACATCTTATCCGCGATCGCCTCAAAAGCTCTTCTGAGGTTTTTGTCCCGGTCGCCCAGGTTGGTGCCCAACCCGAGGTAGGCGATGCTCACTTAGTCTCACTTTTAATAATGTCGATCAGATCTGCCAGGAGCCCAAAAGCGGTTGTCTGGGGTGTTGGGTCGGATTCCAAAATACCCAATCCAGGCAAGACATCCAGCTCAAAGTTTACATACGAAGAAGTTCCGTCGACGGTATACAACGGCGAATCGGCAGCAACCATTTCAGGTTTAACACTCACCTGATAATGTCCCTCCTGCCAACCCCCCTTGCAAACCAGTTTCCAGCGTTTTCCCTGTGCTTCCGCCGAAGCGATCATGTCGGTTGTGATTCCACGAATACCGGTTGGATTCACATCCATGGGGGTCAGGCTCTGTCCCATCAAAACATTGGCGAGCGCGGCAACTTTGATAGCAGCATCCCAACCATCAACATCGTTACTTGGGTCAGTTTCAGTGATGCCGATTGAAGCTCCATAGGCAATCGCCTGCTCTAGCGTTTCACCTTCCCGCATACGGTCGAGCAAAAGATTGGTGCAAGAATTGAGGATCCCGTAAAAGCCCTGCAGTTTCGCGCCAGCCAGCGGACCTCGAAACAAGGAAAATATCGGTGCACCGTCCATGACCGCTGATTCAAAGCGAAACAGGCGCTCATGCTTCCCGGTCAGTTCGGTCAGCTCACGATAACCGTAAACAACCGGACCTTTGTTGGCAGTAATGAGATGCAGGCCTCGCTTTGCGCCAGCACGAAGGAAA
>JBBAES010000202.1:0-2554 GCA_041655815.1 Anaerolineaceae bacterium | reverse complement strand
ATCGGTCCAGCTTTCTATGATAGCCTTGCTTTTCAGTGTTTTCTTCAGCGGGTTCTTTTTAGACCTGCGCTACCTGCTATATCCGGTACGGTACATTTCTTACCTGATTCCTGCGACCTATGGAACCCAGACAATGCAAAATGTCATGTTAAGAGGAATGGGAATCCAGCTTTCTTCCCTGGTTTACCTAACACTATTCGGTGTCATTCTGTTCGTCCTCGCCTGGGTCTTCCTCCGCCGTGCCATGGCACATGAATAAATTGGACCGGTTGAAGAATCAATTCAGCATAGGGAAAACGGTAATAATTGGTCAGAGCACACCGCTCGGTAACCCTCGTGAGGAAGATATGTGAAAGTTCGCCATAAACAAACAACCGCTCCAATAGGAGCGGTTGTTTGTTTATTCCTTGTTAGATGGATTTAGAGAACAGCAACTTCGGCGCCGGCTTCCTTAAGCTTGGCAGCGGCGTCATTGGCAACGTCCTTACCAACAGCTTCGAGAACCTTGGCATCAGCGGTTTCGGCCATGTTCTTGGCATCGACCAAACCGAGGCTGGTGAGCTGGCGAATGACCTTAATGACTTCGATTTTCTTGGGGCCAGTGGCCTTGATGACAACATCGAATTCGGTCTTCTCTTCAACTTCTTCTTCAGGGGCACTGGCGGGGCCAGCGGCAACAGCAGCCACAGGAGCGGCAGCAGAGACGCCCCATTTTTCTTCCAACATTTTGACGAGGTCAGCAGCTTCCAATACAGATAGGGTGCTCAGTTCCTCAACGATTTTTTCTAAATCAGCCATTTTTTTCTCCTAGTATTCTTTCTTTTTAATAGTTTTCTCGTCTTGTAACGAGCCTGTTACGCAGCGCTTGTCTGCTTTTCTGAGTTTGCTTTAATTACAGCAGCCAAACCGCGGGCAGGTTCTGCTAATGTACGGACTAACTGGCTGGCGGGTGCCAGGATGGTACCCAACAGCATGGAACGCATTACCGGCAAACTCGGTAAATCTGCCAGTGCTTTCACTTGTTTAGCGTTTAGCAGAGCTTTATCCAGATAACCACCAGTAACAGCAAAAACCTCGCTGCCCTTGGTGATTTCTGCCAGGGCTTTAGCTGCAGCAGGTGCGTCTTCAAACGCGAACACGACGACATTATTGCCTTCCCAGGTTTTTGGATCGAACTTGTAACCTTTCTCTTCCAAAACACGAGCGAAAAGCCGGTTTTTAACTACACGCATCTCACTATCAGACTCACGTAGTTTCGCGCGGGCATCGTTAATCGCAGGCATGGTCATTTTGTTATAGGTTAGATAGTAGACAGCCTTGCTGTTATCGATCCATTGACCATATTGCTCAACAATTGCTTCTTTTTGTTCTTTAGAAAATGCCAATGTACTCAACCTCCTTCCAAATAAAAATCTCTTTCCGTTTTTCCCACGAAAAGAGATTCTAAGAGAGATCTTTGTCTTTATGAACCTCCACCTCGGCGGGAAATTAAGCCGTTAACGGCACCAGCTTTCTCAAGCAGAGTGTGCAATCTTCTTGCACTATTCTGTTGTTCAGACCGGTAAGTATAACACAAATTCTTGACGGTCAAGTTTTTCTTCTAAGGAACGGATTGTCAATTGAAGGTCCGTTTCTAAGATATTCTTCGAGTTAAACCGCTTCGGTCTCCATATTCATGGCGGAGTTGATATCAACTTTAACACCAGGACTCATGGTGGAAGCAAGGGTAATTTTCTTGATAAACGAACCCTTGGCACCGGCGGGGCGTGCTTTGCGGACAGCGGTGGTCAGCGCGGCCATATTCTCGAACAAGTCCTCAACTGGGAACGAAATTTTTCCCAATGGCACGTGGATGTTAGCGCTTTTATCGAGGCGGAATTCAACCCGGCCAGCTTTGGCAGTTTCAATTGCGTCAGCGATATCATCAGGCTGCACAACCGTGCCAGCCTTGGGGTTAGGCATCAGGTTGCGAGGGCCCAAAACACGACCCAGACGACCAACCTTACCCATCATGTCCATGGTACCGACAGCCACATCAAAGTCAGTGTAGCCACCCTGAATGCGGGCCATATCTTCATCGCTTTCGGCCACAAAATCAGCTCCGGCCTTACGGGCCGCAGCAGCAGCTTCGCCTTGGGCGAACACCAGCACTCGCACTGTTTTACCCAAACCTTTAGGCAAAACGCAGACATCACGAATCTGCTGATCAGCCTGACGAGGGTCCAGGCTCGTGCGAATATGGATCTCGACGGTTTCGTCAAATTTGGCAAAAGCCATTTCTTTGACCAGCTCTAACGCTTCTTGGGGATTATAAGCTTTGTCAGCTTCGACTTTCTGGCTGGCGTTTATGAAATTCTTTCCTTTTTTAGACATTAATGCTCCTTTGTGGTTCCAGCGGGCGTCTTAACCCTCCCACTCTGATAATTTACGGTTTACTTTCCGGTGATGGTGATGCCCATGTTACGGGCAGTGCCTTCCAACTGGCGCATGGCTGCTTCGATGTCGTTAGCGTTCATATCTTTGAACTTGATCTCAGCGATTTCTTTCAGTTGTG
>JBBAES010000201.1:0-2555 GCA_041655815.1 Anaerolineaceae bacterium | reverse complement strand
CGATTACGGCCCTGAAATGCTGCATGCCGCTGCCAAAGGGGCGGAATATAACTGTTTCGTCCGTCCCGACACCGTCCTCCCCTTCATGGCCATGCCAGATGCAGTCAAGTCCCTGATCATGCTTGAGTCTGTCGATCGTGACAGGTTAAGCCAGGATGTCTATAATGTGACCAGTTTTAATCCGACCGCTCAGGATATTTACGATATGACCATCGAAGCTTTCCCGGACGCGCGAATTAATTTCGTTGCCGACAAAAAACGCCAGCAGATCGTGGATACCTGGCCTGCTGACACTGATGATTCGGCGGCCCGTCAAGATTGGGACTGGAAACCTGATTACGATCAAACCCGTGCTTTCGAAGAATATTTAATTCCGTCGATTCGAAAGCAGTACGAATAGAATTCAGAAGGTAATATGCCCATTTACGAATATTATTGCCGGCATTGCGGTAAGAAGTTTGAACTTTTGCGCTCTTTTTCAGAAGCCGACACTCAAGCAAACTGCGAATTCTGCGGTTCAAAAGAAGTCAGGCGTCAGTTGTCCAAGATAAACGCTTTTAGCGATGGTGCCAGCCTGAACGCTGGCGGTCAATGTAGTTCCTGTTCGTCCGGCAATTGCTCAAGTTGCGGAGGCTGAAAAATGATTGCCAAATATTATCTGGGTAAATCTGTGCTGATTACTGGCGGATCCAGTGGTATTGGACTCGCTCTGGCAAAAGCTCTGGCAGGCTATGGCGCGAAAATTACCCTTCTGGCCAGGGACGCCCAAAAACTGGAAGCCGGCAAAGCTGCAATCCTGCAACAATATCCCCATACACAGGTTGAAACCATCTCAGCCGATGTAACTGATGCCGATACGCTTTCAGAACTGCTTGAAAATCACGTCCGGGTTCACGGCACGCCTGACATCCTGATTAATTCAGCAGGTGTCGCTCGCCCAGGTTACGTTGAAGAAATACCTTTGGACGTTTTTCGATGGACCATGGATATTGATTACCATGGTACCGTCAATACAATCAAACTGCTTCTTCCAGGCATGCTTGATCGGGGAACAGGGCACATCATCAATGTTTCTTCCTTGGCTGGCGTACTTGGTGTGTATGGCTACACTGCCTATTCCGGCGCGAAATTCGCCGTAAAAGGCTTCAGCGATACTCTTAGGGCAGAGCTTAAACCCAGAGGGATCACGGTTTCGGTCATCTTCCCTCCTGACACCGACACTCCTCAATTAAGCTGGGAAAACCAGTTCAAACCCAAAGAAACCAGCAGTATTTCTGGTAACGCCAAACCAATCAGTGCGGATTTTGTCGCCCGTGAGACGCTGAAAGCTGCCTCACGTGGGAAATATGCGATCGTGCCCGGATTGGAAGCAAAATTAACCTACTTCGCCGCGACAAGACTTGGCAACTGGGTTTACCCGATCATTGATCTGTTGGTTCGGAAGGCAATAAAAAATAATAAGTAATCCGCCTGGATTTAAAATGGATATCGAACGAACCTTAGACGCATGGCTAAATGACGCAGAATTTGCTGAAAACGTCGCTTTTCATCAGCTGAAACCTGCACGACAGGCCATGTTTGAGCCGTTTCCAGCGACGATCCACCCGACCCTGCAGAAGGTACTGAGAGAAAAAGGCATAACAGCACTGTATTCTCACCAGGCGGAAGCAATCAATCGGCTTTATTCAGGCGAAAATGTGGTCATTTCGACCGGTACATCGAGCGGAAAGAGCCTCTGCTACAGTATTCCCATTCTCAATCAACAATTCTTGCAACCAGGCGCGACAGCGCTGCTGCTATTCCCGACGAAGGCGCTGACAAACGATCAACACAAAAGCTTTTCAGAATACGCAAAAGCTCTGCCGGTCGAGACCATTAAACCGGCCATCTATGATGGTGATACGCCCAGCCACCAACGTTCGGCTATACGCAAGTCGGCGACTATTTTAATGACTAACCCCGATATGCTGCACCAAGGAATCCTTCCGCACCATACCAATTGGGCTCGATTCTTTTCAAAGCTCCGTTATGTTGTCATCGACGAGACTCACATTTACCGTGGGGTTTTTGGCTCTCACTTCGCCAATGTGGTCCGCAGATTAAAGCGCATCTGCGCTTTTTACGGTGCCTATCCGCAATTCATCATGACTTCCGCTACAATCGGCAACCCAGCAGAGCTTGCTCAGAGCCTGATTGAACAAGGGGTCCACTTAATTGACCAGGACGGCTCCCCAAAGGGTCCGGCTCACTTGCTTGTGTTCAACCCTCCCTTTGTCGATGAGAAACTGGGCATTCGCAAAAGCAGCCTTGATTTTGGAGTCACCTTCACTCTCAAGTTAATCAGAGCAGGTCACCAATCTCTGGTTTTCGCTCGTACCCGACGAACAGTCGAGATGCTGTTGACCTACCTGCGCAACAGGCTCTCGAATGAGGAGCGTGACCTCGCGCGGGGATATCGAAGCGGTTACCTCAAAACAGAGCGTCGCGAGATAGAACAGGGGCTGAAATCCGGCAGGCTGCGAGCCGTTTTCTCCACTTCAGCACTGGAATTGGGG
>JBBAES010000200.1:0-2557 GCA_041655815.1 Anaerolineaceae bacterium | reverse complement strand
CTCCATGCTGCAAGGCGCATCCAACAGAATCTGGTCGAATGTTTGCGGGTACCATTCACCCCAACGTTCCCCGGGAAAATTCGTGATGGCGTAGTTGGCGGTACCCCAGGTCTGCAGAACGGTCCTGAGTGCTGACAGTCGCGAGGCGGCAGAATCATTGGCGATTACGAAATCCCGGTCGAGTGCTTGGTCGATCATCTGGGTAGTTTTACCTCCAGGCGAGGCGGCCATATCCAGTTTAAGCAACGGCTTATCTGCAGGACTAAATAGCGATACCGGTAGGATCGAAGCCGCATCTTGCAGGTAATATTGCCCGAGCAGGAATTCCTGTGTCTGACTTGGCGAGACCAGCGCGTCGAGAATCTGGAGCGAGTCATCTGAGAAGGGCAAAGTTTTTGTGCGCCAGCCATACTTTTGGCTAAGATAGGTGAGCCGCTCGCCTGAAGGGATCTGTGCCATCAGCAAGTTCAGGCGCACGGCGGAGGGGGCGACTTGCTCCGACTCTGCCAACAGGGCAGCGAATTGCTCCTCGCTCAGGTAAGGTCGGTAGCGCTGGAGAGCGGAGATGAATTCATCAGACGGACTCATAGCAAAAGCTCCCTGCGAATAAAAAGAGTAATACTTGCCCAATTTGAAGCTCCGGAGCGCAATTGGCGGCTGGGCTTAGAGTTAAGACATTCTTTTCAGAGTTCGTTTTCATCGGGATAGCAAGTAGGCGTTCTCGTTGGGAAATTCAAACGAGCGGATCTGAAAGTTTCTTCCCGCGCTTATGCGTTCAAGGTGCTGCGCATAAGTCTGTTTCATACCCTTTGAGCGCCCCCCCAGGCTTTTAGACGGGTATGAAATCAGTAGGTGCTCTGCGTTAACCTGATCCAGCAGGTTGCCGGAAGCGTCAGGATCAACCTGGTCGAGGATGGGTAATAGTTTCAGCAAGAAAGCAACCTGAACTTTCTGTTGAGGGACAGATTGCAGCAAGTTGCAGGTAAAGACACTGCCCGTCTGACCGGTAAAAGAAAAAAGCTCTCCCAAAAAACTAATCAGCGGATCGACAACATCACAGGCGTAATAGGTTGAATTTCCCGTCAGCGGCATCCAGGGGATGGCGAGCGGGTTGAGCCCACAAGCCAGATCCAAAACCGAAGTGACCGATCCAAGCGGCTGCAAACAAGTGTAGAAAAAAGAACTCAGAAATGGAAGACGCTCTTTGGTGGAAAAATGCAGCCTCATCATGTTTTTGCTTGTCTCTTTAAACTGTTCTGCATTGTCAGGAGGTAAAGACATGAAATTATCAATCCATTGCGCGTAGTCTAACTTCGGAGTAAGGAACGCGCCGGTCAGGCGGTGCAGGCGAGTGCGGGTTGTTTTCAAGGCCATGCGCCAGTCTTTCTGATTTCTCAACTCCTCCCTGGCAATTTGGCTGACCAGACCCCAATCCAATTGAGCATACTTGGCGCTTTCCTGGACTTTGGCGACAAACTCGCCTGCTTCCTTTTCAGCCGGCATGGCTTGCCTTCAAGTCTGCGATGACACGGGTCATAAAGCGCAAGTTGTGCATGGTTGCCAGACGGAAGTAGGACGGGTCCCGCATTTTGTAGAGGTGATAAAGGTACCCAAGACTGTAGTTCTGACAGACAGGGCAGTCACAACCCACTTCGATGGGGTTTGGGTCGCGTATAAATGTCTCTGTGTTGATATAAGTAAATTTTAACCAGCCTGAGGGGGTATCTGGGGTCAGCCTGACGCCATCTTTGCGATAAAGACGTCCGTGACGAGCGTCGCGGGTAGGCAGCGCGCTGTCAAACATGTCATAGCCGATTTTATAGGCGGTGACGATGCTCTCAGGATGACCAATCCCGAGCGCGTGAATGGTGAATTCCTGGGGAATAAGCGACCTGACCAGTTCAAGGATATCAGTAATCAGGTTAGAATCTTCGTCAAGAGGCCAGCCGCCAAACCCAAAGCCATCGAAGCCAATTTCAAGCAAGGCTTCCGCGCACTGGCGACGCAGGTCGGCTTCCGCGCCTCCCTGGATTACACCGAAGATCAAGGGTCGTTCGCTCTCTTCGGTCTTGCGTGAGCTGAGTTGTTGCAGGTAGGTTTGCTTGGCAAGTTTTGCCCAGGCAATTGTGCGTTCAACCGATTCTTTTTGTTCCTGGTAGCTGGCGTTGATGTGGGTGCAATCGTCGAGACAGATGAGCACATCTGACCCATAGCCGAATTGAAGCTGGATACTTTTCTCAGGGCTGAGGTTGAGCTTGCGGTTCGAATTTTCAGGTCGGAATATGATGCCCTTAGGAGTCAGACTGCCAAATTTTGGATTCTGACGAATCATGGAATAGGCCTGAAAGCGACCTGAATCAGTCATGATCAGCCCGTCCCAGTCAGCCATTCTATGCAGTCCGCCCAGGGACTGGATGACCGTCGAGCCTGGTTTTTGCATCAAATGAAAAGCGTTCATCATCAGAGCAGGCAGTTCTACCTGACGCAGGTCGTGGCTGGTAAGAGCTCGCACATAACCATAGGTCGCGTCCGGCATGTAGACCGGCAACTCGACTTG
>JBBAES010000199.1:0-2574 GCA_041655815.1 Anaerolineaceae bacterium | reverse complement strand
CCTGGAGAACCTGGCTGATTCCCGAGGGAACAGGCTCTCAGGTGGGGAAAGGCAGCGTCTCGGCTTGGCAAGGGTGCTGGCTGTGCCTAAGGAAGTGCTGCTGCTGGATGAGCCCACTTCTGCAACCGATATCCGCGGAACGGATATCGTGGAAGCATTGTTGCAGGAGTGGTTTGAAAAAACGAAAGGTTTGCTCATCTTTACAACCCACGCCCCAGCCCAGGCGCTGCGCATGGCTGATGAAGTTATCTTCCTGGAAGAGGGCAAAGTTGTCGAAACAGGCAGCCCTCAAACATTGTTTAATCAACCGCAGGAGCCACAAACCCAGGCATTCCTTTCTCATTGGATAATTTGATAAAAATGACGTCCAGGGTAATTATTGTTTAGAGAGACTTTATGAGATCTCCCGTGTAGTTTATGTGGTATCGCCTAAAGCGCCTTTTTAGATTGCTTAAACCGTTAAATTTAATCAATTTTGGAATCCTGTAAAATTTCAGCTATAGGGCTGGTTTTTCAGTTTCCTCCTTGACCGAAACAGGTTTGAAGGTTAGGATTTTAACAGTTAACAATGCCCGCTCACAGGGCAGAAATAAACACCGACAGGTGTACGAGATACTATGGCATCAGAACTAAAAGGAGAGATTTTATGTTAAAGTATGACCGCATCTATAACTTTTCAGCAGGTCCCAGCACCCTTCCCGTTCCAGTATTAGAAGAAGTTCGCGATGAGATGATGAACTATCATGGTTCAGGTATGTCCGTTATGGAAATGAGCCATCGCAGTAAAGTATTCATAGGCATCGCGGACCAGGCAGAAGCTGACCTGCGCGAGCTGATGAACATTCCTGACAATTACAAGGTGCTGTTTATTCAAGGCGGTGCAACGCTGCAATTTGCCATGATCCCGATGAACTTGATGAAAAACGGTGTGGCAGACTATATTGTCACCGGTAGCTGGTCTAACAAAGCCTATGCCGAAGCCAAGAAGTTTGGAAAAGTTAACCTGCTGGCTAGCAGCAAAGATAAAAATTACAGCTACATTCCTGATGTTTCCGATCTACCGGTTTCTGAAGATGCTGATTATGTTTATATCTGTGAAAATGAAACCATTAACGGCACCACCTACCATCAGCTTCCCAACACAAAGGGCAAACCCCTGGTGTCTGATCAAAGCTCAATGTTCCTCTCCAAACCGGTCAATGTAAGTGATTACGGTCTGATCTACGGTGGCGTCCAGAAGAATATTGGCCCCGCTGGTTTGGCTATTGTAATCATCCGCGAAGATTTGATCCGCACAGATTTAGATGAGAAGATCCCCACCTATTTACGCTACGACATACATGCTGAAGCCGACTCGATGTACAACACACCCAATTGTTGGGCGATCTACGTTTGTGGTAAGGTTTTCAAGTATTTGAAATCATTGGGCGGTCTCGAAGCAATGAATCAAATTAATATTGAAAAAGCACAACCGCTTTACGACTTCCTGGACGATTCGAAGATGTTCAGAGGTACGGTTGAAAAGGAAGATCGCTCCCTGATGAACGTTCCATTTGTCACCGAAAGCCCTGAACTAGATGCCGAAGTAGTGGCTGGCACCAAGGATGCTGGTTTTGTGAATCTGAAAGGTCATAGATCGGTTGGCGGATTACGCGCTTCTATTTACAACGCCATGCCCAAGGAAGGGGTTGAAGCTCTGGTCGAATTCTTGAAAGATTTCGAAGCCAAGCATAGTTAATCCTTAATTTTTATTCAAAGCAAAGCCTCTCCGAACACGGAGAGGCTTAATTATTTTATTTGCAAACGAATTGGATATAGTACGCAGCGTGTCAAATCAACTTCTGCTGTGTAAAGAAATTGTGGTCAAATTTCTTCTATCTGGCGATATTGCAAAGCTTCGGCAAGGTGCTCGGTTTTGATGACATCACAGCCAGCCAGGTCAGCGATGGTTCGGCTTAGTTTGAGCACGCGATGGTAGCCCCGCGCGGTCAGACGCAGTTGGCGCATGGCTGTTTTCATTAGAGCTTCTCCCGCCTCATCTAAAGGGCAATATTGGCGGATCTCTTTAGGGGTCATATCGGCATTGCTGACCAACTTAGTGCCGCTAAAACGCTTAATCTGGATCTGGCGGGCAGCCTCAACCCGATCCCGGATCGTCGCCGAGCTCTCGCCGCTGCGTTTCTCGCTCAATTTCTGGTAATCGACTCTGGGAACCTTTAGATGAATATCGATTCGGTCCAGTAAGGGGCCTGAGATGCGCTTTTGGTAGCTGCTGATGGCAGCTGGCGCGCAGGTGCATTGACGCATGGTATCGCCAAAATACCCGCAGGGGCAGGGGTTCATCGCTCCCACCAGCATGAAGTTTGCCGGGAATGTAAAGGAGCCCTGGGCACGGCTGATGGTTACGACTTTATCTTCCAGGGGCTGACGCAGGACTTCAAGAATCCGTTTGCCAAACTCGGGCAGTTCATCTAAAAACAAGACCCCTCTGTGCGCCAGCGAGATCTCGCCTGGTCGCGGAACACGCCCGCCGCCAACCAGCCCCGCATGGCTGATGGTATGATGCGGAGCGCG
>JBBAES010000198.1:0-2615 GCA_041655815.1 Anaerolineaceae bacterium | reverse complement strand
CAAAAATCGTGAACGCTTTTAGCAATCCTTCCATCCCGGATTACTGCATACCGATCGAGTTAAAAATGATCGAGGAAAACTTATCTTTAGACCCAAATGCAAAATCGTATATGCTTTGGATTGAAAAAAGAGTGGCATTAGAAAAATCTATGGAGGAGTGCGCTCTTCAAGCAATCTCGTATACACCTGCCCCAAAACCTGAGAATGGAATAGCGGAGCTTCCTTCTACAGTTGAATCCGTTCCACAAATTGAAGTTGGACTGGGTATTCAGAAAACAGTCTTACTTCCTAGTAATGATTTTATACCTACACTGGATTCTGAATACAATTTTTGGGTAGGTGCAGTTAATGGAAAGACCATTCAAATAATGGCAGGCATACAACGCGATCACGATGAAAATTGGCGCGAAACTCATCCAGAATGGGTCGGATTGGGACCTCAGGGAGCTGTAAAAGTATTAGATTCTGATTGGTCTTTCATTACCTTAATCACCACCCCTACAAGGAAAGGTTACATTCATTTTGTAAGAGAATGTGAATCTAAGCTGGTTTTACAAGCAGAAGATGGAACTATTTTTGTGTTTGATCCCATTAATTTAATTTTCGCTTCGGATGCTTCTACTTGCGCTGAAGATAGTCCTTAGAGTATTGCACATGAACCCTTTTCTATAGGAGTAGGATGAACTTCTCATTCCTAATTCTGATTTATAGGACAAATTACGTTTATAAACATAAATGAGCGGTAAGCTAGAAATCATTGGATGAATGATGGTTCTAGACGCCCCAGACGGACAAACCCGCTCCTAGTGCAATGACTAATAATTTTTTAGAATGTTGATTGCCCCGCCGAAAAATTCCTTGCCGTTACCTCGTTCCATGTATTTGCTCCCCAGGATTGAGGTGCGCTAATACATAAACAACGGTCAGGCGAGTTTTGCTTAAGTTTTATGGATTAACGCATGATATTCTTATTGTCATGATATGGGTTGTAACAACAAGGGAGTATGAAAAAAAATCAATACTAACTAGGCATGTAACTTAACACGGATTTAACATCTACATTTGTACAATCAATTTGAAGTTGGAAACCGAGTATCTGTTTTCCAATACGAACTTGATACTAATAGAGTTATCTTGATAATGGAGATGTTTTATGCTTTTCCCAGGTATCCCGCATGAATCGAGCAAAAAAATAGCTTGAACAAAATACGAACAGGAACTTGTGGCAATTTCTATACCGGAGCGCACTCACACTTGGAAAGGTTTGGGGGCGCAGTAGTTGCTCCATGCTGTTATGCTACCGTGTCAACAGGTACTGCAATCTATAAATTCACTTGGGATGATAGCATAATTTGCCCAGGAATATCGGAAACGGAAATGTTAGGTGGTTAAGAATGAAAAAGTGTCTAATAGTATGTATTTTTATAACTTTAATAATGCTATCATCTTGTTCGATCAATCAGTCTCTGGACAGTGATTTGCCTGAAAACTCACCCATTGTGGCAAGTACAGAAACTAGTCTGCTGACTTTTAATTCTCCCGCTGTTTCATTTGATGCGTTCGAAATTGACTATGACCCCGCTGCGTGGCAGGAGATCAAAAAACCGGAGTCCTATTCTTATCTTGAATCCCTCGAGTATCCCGGGTGTATTTTTCATACATTATATGGTAGCGGAAAAGGACCCTACGGAGAAGAATATTACTTCGAAATTGATGGGCAGGAATTTGCGTATTACTTGAATACACCCAATGAATCTCCGGCAGAGAAATCTCAACGATCAACACAAGAAATATTGATTTACTATAAGGATCCCGATAAAAATGAGGAAATTCGTTGGGGATTCCAGGTTTACTCTGACCAAAATAGTGTTGAACAGTGTTTTGATCTTGTAAAAGGGCTTCTCAGCACTCTCCGATACGATTGAGTTGGGTGCCAGAAAATCAACTCGAATATATATTCCTAAAAAAGAGATGTGATTATTAAACGATAGTTTTAGCTTCGTTGGTATTCTTATTCTCGGATTTAGATTATACAACAAATAATCGAAACTGACAGCATCGATTATTATCTCCCATATTCATTTATCATTACTTCCCCATTCCGATCTTAGATCATGAAATCAATAGAGAAATGTTTTTAATTACAAGCAAATGCAGCTATTGATTTATCAAAGTCACTGGAATGCCATAAAAAGTCTTGCCACCTAAAATTGATTCAATCTGTTTTCGGATCGCATTAGAAGGGTAAGAAATTAGTATACTTCCCTTCCCTGGACATGAGTCGGCGTCGACTTGGATCGTAACCAGACCTTCAGCAAGATCCTCGATTTGTTTTACCGTGTCTTGATATTTTGAGAATTTATATTCGACGTTCTTTAAATCAGGTAACTCCTCACATTGTAGGTAATGATGGTAATTATCATATAAAACATTTTCTATGATTCTGTGAACAAAATGGTTCGAGTTCGCTTTTTCATTTAATTCTCCTTTCAAAGTTACGTCTGTCGAAAATCCTTTTGGAAATTAATCTATTCTTCCTTCCTCCAACCTCCTTTCTTTTTATTGTCAGAAATCCTCGTTGGGTACTTCCGTAATTGTTTCTGTATCTGATTCCT
>JBBAES010000197.1:0-2634 GCA_041655815.1 Anaerolineaceae bacterium | reverse complement strand
GAGAATGATCACACGGCTGTAGTGTTGACCCTCTATGGACTTGAGCGCGAACGCGGCGGTCTGACCTGAATAGATCAGGCCGGCATGAGGCAATATCAGCGCCCTGACCCTGCCACTGAAAGCGGGCAGTTCGGCATTATCCAGGAAGCCTGAAAGCATCTCCCGAAGTTGTCTGGGCTCGCCGGGATACCAGCTCCCGGCTATTGGTGATGGACGAATGTCTTCGCTTGAATATCTTTGCATGCCTCTATTTTAACACGAGGCAGAAGAAGATTTGTTGGGAGTTAGTACTACTCCACCAAATCATGATAGAACTGGGCATATTCTCTGAGCAATGAAAGCATTTTTTTCAATTCTTCGTCTTTGTGCTTGCTGGAGAAAGTTGTGTATACTTTTACTATGTGATCAGTGATTTCGTCCGTGGCTTGAATTCCTTTTGGTGCTAATGTGATAGTCCAGACCCGTTTATCGTCCTGATGGCGTACACGTTTAATAAAGCCTTTTTCTTCAAGGGACTTACAGGTTTTGCTCAGATTGCCCGGGTTGATATCCAGTTCTTCTGCCAGCTCCGTGAGAATTGTGGATTTATTGGCCTTGATTTGCAGGAGGATACGCACTTGTTGTTGAGTTAAATCGTATTTTTTGCAGAATTCCAGGCACAGGCCAAAGCGACTGCGCTGTAATTCCCTAGTCACTTGCCAGAGTTCCCAGATAAAATCTTCTTTTTCCATTGTTCCTCCTGATTATTAATCTCTTGTAGTTGTTAAACTATAATGCTAATTCACAACCAATGCAAATTTATTAACAACGTGTATAGTGCGTTAGTTTTTAGTTGAAAAAGGTGGGTTCTTTAGCACGAATCAAGAGAAAACCGGCTGTTCCGGTCATGCCCAGTTCTTTTCTAAAATCGTCGTCGGTGAGGTCATAGAACAAGCCCTGCCCAGGGCGCCTGGGGTCATAGAGCAATTCTTCGCGAATGACGAAGCCGTCGCCATGATTCACATTGGTTACGGTATAGGCGCGGGCCTGTTCGTCCACGCGCGTTACGACGATCATATGATCGAACCCGGTATAGTTTGAAACGCCTTTTAAAAGGAAAAGATAAAGCCAGTCACCTGGTTGCAGAGGATTGTTCCGCCAGTCGTATCTGCCGACACTCTCTCTGACCCGTATGTAATCGTATTGTTCGGGAGGGAAGAATGTGCGCTCCAGAATGCGCAAGCCATGGCATTCGGGGTTATCATCCCGAGGGCAAAGCAGCCACATTCCGTGGGGGTCGGCTTCTGGCGGCAGATAGCCGCTATCGCGCATGATGGCAACCGTCAGAGGACCACACATATTATCGGGCGATTCGTAGGGTCCTTCAGTGAAGTTGATCGAGCGGGCAACCTCGAGAGCTTTTTTGGGGGTGTTTGCCACATAAGCAAGGCTGGCATTATAAATCCTGATTTCAGCTTGTTCTTTTTCGGTCAGTGTTGCGGTCGGCGTTGGGGGCACAGGGGTGGCTGTGTTGGTTGGGGTTGGGGTGAGCGTGCTGGTTGATGTTGGCCTGGGAGTGCTGGTTGATGTTGGTGTGTGCGTGGGAGTTAAGGTCGGGCTGGGGGCGAGAACGCTGCAGGCTGCCAGCAAAAGTACGGATAACAACAAAAAGAGAGGTTTGAAAAGACGGGTCATTGCAAAAAGTCCCAGGGGTTTACACGACCATAGTCGTCGTTGCGGAGTTCAAAGTGGAGATGTGGGCCAACCGCCATACCAGTTTCACCAACTGTACCAACCATATCACCCCGATAGACTTCCTGTCCACAAATTACTTCAACTGTGCTCATGTGTCCATACAGCGATTGCCAGCCCTGCCCGTGATCGACTACCACCATGTTGCCATAACCCCAGTCGTTCCAGCCGGCGTAGACCACCACACCGTTATCTACAGTGGATACGGGGTCACCAATAGCGCCTCCGATGTCAATGCCATAATGGTTTGCTGACGGAGCGTAATCGTAACCGGAAAGACTGCGT
Organism: Anaerolineaceae bacterium; assembly: GCA_041655815.1. GTDB lineage: Bacteria > Chloroflexota > Anaerolineae > Anaerolineales > Anaerolineaceae > Mesolinea. Next base: position 618 of record JBBAES010000197.1, on the reverse strand, counting down.
GAGCTCAGCGGCCAGACAAAATTAAGCGTACCCAATACGCCGTCATATTGGCTTGGGCAGGCACCAGGCCCAACGTTGAGGGCTGTGGCCGGGTCTTCGCGGGTAATACGTGGGATGCGCCAGTCGGAATACTGACCTTTGCCACCAGGAATAATCAGCATTGTTCCAGGCTTGATGTTGGGGTTAGAAAGATCGCCAAGGGATGCCAGTTTGAGGTTATTGCCGGAATAGTTGATGATGGTTTCAGGGGTTACATCGTAAAATTCTGCCACACCGTTTAGACCTTCACCGGCACTCCAGACGTGAAGTGTGCCGTCAACAGGCATAATAATCAGGTCTTGGCCCGGGAAGATCATATGAGGGTCATCGCCGATGTTATAACGATTGCTCCAAAGCACGGTTTCGGGTTTAAGCCCGAATCGGTTAGCAACGGAAAACAGAGTGTCTCCAGGTTCGACAGTGTAATTGCTGAGGCTGGTGCGATTGCGGACTGGAAGAATCGTGTCCATGGCGGTATCGCGGTGGACAGCATATTCGGAAGAGGAATCCGCGCTGAGGGGAGGCATGAGGAATTGAGATTCCGCTGCTGCCCGGGCGGGGTCGGGGATCTGCAGTTGG
>JBBAES010000196.1:0-2647 GCA_041655815.1 Anaerolineaceae bacterium | reverse complement strand
GTGCTCGCACACCGCCAGACGCTCACCAACCAGGCGCTTTCTTTGAAGTTCGAATTACCTGCTATCTCTACAGTTAATGATCTGCTTACTTTTGAACTGCCCAAGGTTGAGGTAGTTGACATGCGCAAAGAGCTGATTCGCGGTAATACCAGCGTGCTATCCAGGTCTTTGGAAAGCAAGCTGGAGAACGTCTTGAAAAAAAACCAGCAGGCCATCCTTTTTCTCAACCGGCGTGGACGCGCTTCTTACGTTTTTTGCCGCAATTGTGGTCACAGCTTGCGCTGTCCAAATGACGATCAGCCCCTGATCTGGCATGGCAGCCAGAAAGGGTTGCTGTGCCACCTCTGTGGTTACACCCGAAAGATGCCCAACAAATGTCCAAACTGCGGCAGCAAACATATCCGCCAACTCGGCTTGGGCACGGCCAGTCTGGAAGAGATGGTCAAGACGCGCTTTCCTCAGGCTCGCTTGCTGCGCTGGGACGCGGACACCACCCGCAACAAAGACGACCATGAACTGATTTTGTCGCACTTCAGCGCTCACCGGGCGGATATCCTGATTGGTACCCAAATGCTTGCCAAGGGTCTCGATTTACCCCTGGTTACCTTGGTCGGAATCGTCTTAGCTGAGGTCGGTTTGAATCTGCCTGATTATCGTGCCGCTGAACGCAGTTTTCAGGTGCTCACGCAAGTCAGCGGTCGCGCCGGCCGTAGCCCTCTGGGCGGTGAAGTGGTTATGCAAACCTACCAGCCAGACAATTACGTCATTCAGGCCGCCTCAAGGCATGATTATGAAGGCTTTTACCAACAAGAGATGGAATATCGCCGCATGTTCGGCTACCCTCCATTCAACCGTCTCATTCGCCTGGAATACCGCCACCTCTCCCAATCCAAAGCCGAGCAAGAAGCCCGTCAGCTTGCTCCTGTCATCGAAAACCAAATTAAGGCCATGGAGTTGCGTCAAACCGATTTTATCGGGCCTCTTCCGCCTTACTATCCCAGGCTACATGGGCTATGGCGCTGGCAGATAATTCTGCGTGGACCAAACCCTGAAGTGCTCCTGCCCGGTTTGCCCTTGCGCGGCTGGCAAATCGAGGTTGACCCGCCCAGCCTGTTATAATTCTCCAAACTTAATCTCCGCCTGCATCTCGAAACGGTTTCCCCATTACTATTTTTCGAGGAGTTTTAATGACAGAAGAATCCGCAGTTAGAAAACCACTCCGTTGGTACGATGCCATAACCATGAACGTGATTTACCTGGCCATCACGCTCCGCTCTCAAACCCTTACGCCCCTGATTGTCCCGCTGCTGGTTCAGCAATTTGTCGGCGACGAAACCAAAGGCAGCAGTTATGGCAATTTGCGCCTGGTTTCGCTGATGGTGGCCCTGCTGGTGCAGGCTCTGGCCGGGCAGCTTTCTGATCGCAGCACCTCGCGGTTTGGCAAGCGTCGCCCCTTCATCTTGGTTAGCGGGATACTCGAAATCCTCGCCTTCATGGCCATTGGTGTCATCGCCGGAAGGATGGATGGCATGACTGGATATTATGCTCTCTTTGCTGTCATTATCCTCTCTATGGTTTCCTCCAATATCGGTCATGGCGCCGCCCAAGGTTTTATCCCTGATTTGGTGCCTTCCGAACAGCGCGGCAGATATTCAGCCATCAAAGCCTTCTTTGAACTGCCTTTGCCTTTAATTATTGTCGCCTTTACCGTCAGCAGAATGGTCAGCGCTGGCAACACCTGGGGAGCGCTTATCTTTATCAGCGTCGTTATGCTAATTGCCGTTGTGCTGACCATGTTCGTTCGCGAAACTCCTCAAAAAGGAACGGTTAAACCCGTCGATTGGGAATCGATCGGTCGCTTAACCGCAATGACAGTCGCCTTTACTGGCATCATCCTCCTGGTCGGTTGGGGGGTCAAGAAATTGTTACCTTTCATCCATTCTCTTCCAGATAACCAGACCACAATCGTGATTACGATCGTGGGAGTCGTTGGGATGCTAATCGCGGTTGCTTTGGGCGTGATTTTTTCAGTCCGGATCAGCCTCGGCAAAGCAGCCAGTAATCGTCCTTCCTTCACCTGGTGGGTTATAAATCGCCTGGCATTCCTGGTTGGCGCCAATAACCTCGCTAGTTTTGTGCTTTACTTTATCCAGGAAAGGTTTCCGGAATACCAGGGCAGCGCGGCCGCTGGTCCGACTTCCCGTTTGATGCTGGTTGTCGGTGTCGCGATTTTGATCATCTCTATACCTTCGGGCTGGCTGACAGATAAATTTGGAAAGAAGCCTCTGATTTTTATCAGCGGTATTCTGGCCAGTTTGGGCACCTTACTGGTCATTCTTACTCCAAACATGCCTCTGATTTATGTCGGCGGCGTTCTGATTGGTCTCGCGACCGGTATATTTTTCGTGGCCAACTGGGCCCTTGGGACTGAACTCGTTCCTCAAGAGGAGGCTGGACGCTGGCTTGGTATCTCAAACCTGGCTGGTGCAGGGGCTGGTGCAATCGGCGCTTACATTGGCGGACCCATCGGGGACGGCGCCGGGTATGTGGTTCTGATGGGGCTTTACGGCTTTCTGTTCCTCTTCTCCATCGTTGCCCTGTTCAAAATTAACCCTGCAGGTGACGGACTGTCCAGCTCTCTCGCTAT
>JBBAES010000195.1:0-2667 GCA_041655815.1 Anaerolineaceae bacterium | reverse complement strand
GTAAGATGATAACAAATTCGGGTTTCAGAAAATCTTCGTCCCCGTATCCCTCCAACCATTCCACCTGTGATTCGCGGAACTTTACCGCCTCGCTTGTTCGAGTGATACTGTCAGTAAAGGCCAGGACTGGCATACGCTTGACTTGTTCGGCCGCAAAACTAAACCCCATCTGGGCTGCTAAGGAGGATTGCTCGGTTGCTATCCCGGGTTTTTCGGGTTGGTTTTGCTCTCCGGGGCTGGCATCCGGGTTTTCGACCCGACCCAAATAGTCATAGTGCATATACCTGGTGAGCAAAAATTCCTCAATGACTGGATTTTTCGCTTCCAAATCCTGCCTGAATTCTCTCACTTGTCTTCCAGTTACAGGATATTGGAACATCCTACCGGTTTGCCTGCCCGAAAAGGTGTCATCCATCATACGAAAAACATCGGTTTGCAGTTGGATGGGGAACTGCCTGTGCCGGCCTAAAGCCGTGGTGAGGTAGGCTGTTGTTGGCACCTGGTCATAAACCGTTTCAGCCGCTTCTTCTTGCTGGGCAACAGAGATGCCAATAATCAGAATGAAAGCCGCCAACAATGCAACTGCGGCAGGCACAATCAGACTGCGTAAGAAGTTGCGTCTGATTGACCGCGAGGCAAAGCGTAAGCTCAAGCCGGGCAGCCAGGCAAAACTCATCGCGCGACCGCTGGTAGTCTTAGGCGCAATCTCCGCTACTGCTTTTTTGCGCCTGGGTTTTTTCAGCGTGATCAGTGAGGCAATCAGGGTAATCACGAATACCAGCCCAACCACAATCCCCGCGGTCGCCCAGCGCACCCAGGCAGCTGTCACCAGCTCGGGCGCGAATTCGATCAGCATCCCCAAAGCGCGTTCGCTGTAGCGGAAATCCTGCATAATGCCGTTTTGCAGAGACTGCCAGACCATTTCAGTCAGCCTTAAATCGACCTGACTGGCTATTAAAGTGGCTGCCAGCCCTGCCAGGACGGCAATGATCATGATGCCGAAGATCAGGTAGGAGATCGTTCTGGTTCGTCCCGCCCCTGATTTCATCATCACATCGGCTGTTTCCCGCTGGCGGACGATGAAAAGATAAGCAAACAAGCTGATCACAGCCACACCCGCCGCGGCACTGGCAATGGTCATGTAAAGAGAGCGCTGCCGCAATTTCAGGATCGGCGCCACAGCGTTGCTATAGCCCTGGTCTTCGATCTGGAGTTCAATCATCTGGGGCAAATGGTCTTTCACATAGCTCAGATACTCCTCCACCTGAGCATTTTGCACGCGCACACGCAAAAAGTCATAACTATCCGGATCTTTTTGGAGCCATTCGGGGTAAGGGATCAGGACGGTATAAGGCAAATCCTGATCGATGTGGAAGATTCCTGCGATCTGGCAATCTTCCTCGTGCGCAAACCCCGTTTCCAAGGAATAGGAGTAAGCCGGGTTGCCATCCGGGTCGTAATGATAACCAACCGGCCAACGGTCGCCCACTTCCATTTCCAACACACCTGCCAGACGCTCGCTGATATAGCAGGCGTTCTCCTGGGGTTCGAAACTGCCGCTAGTGAGATAAGTCTGCTTCATGTGGAACGGTACCATGCTCTCAATATCCGATGAAGCTATCACTTGAAATGACTGGTCGATGATTTCAAGATTGTTCGCAAGTTCCAACCAGGTCTGCCCCTCCGCGCTGTCAAAATAGTTGCGTTGATCAGTGATATCGGTCAGCTCACCCAGGCTGGCCAGGGTTTCATTTGGATTTTGGACCATGTGGGCAGGTTTTATCGGAGTAAGCGTCAGCATGCTGCTGGGTGGAGCGTAGGCAGCCAACAAATAAGTATGACCGACCTCAAGCTGATCGCTGATATCTAACCCTGTGCTGCTAAAGGGAGTAACCGTCAGAAAGACAGTGCCTCTGACCCTGCGCCCAAAGATAGTTTCATATGAAAGCGCTGACCAGCTGCCGTCGTCCCGGGGGTTGAGTGGTTTTAATGTGAGGATGACGTAATCTTTGACCGGAGAACTGCTTTGCCAGACCTTGGTGTCATTTTTGCTGTAAGCCGAGATGCTGCGTTCCTGGTCAACTGCAATCACAGCCGGGTGATTTGACAGAGCAGAGAAATCGATGGCTGCGATGTTTTTCTGAAAGTTTTCATCCGCCCAAGCACCATCTATGTTGTGTAAATCGCCGTACTTAAAAGCGACAACCGTATCGAAATGCTCGTTGGCCTGGTCGAGCATGCGGTTAGCCGAATAGTTCATGCTGCTGCCCAGGTTAACGAAGACGATCGAGGCGGTTAACAGGAGCAGGAAAAGGAAGCTCTTTCCCGGTGAACGGATGATGCTGTTAAAACTGTGTCTGAAGATCATAATTTTCCAGTCCGACAAGTATACCGAAAAACGCTGATCACCGCAAAATCACAGAAAGCGTCTATCGGTCTTGTTTCTGAGAGATTACAATCCATCGCATTCTCGTGAGCATGAACTACGGCGCTGATTGTATTCATCCCCACTCACCGCCCCACCCCATTTCACATCAAGTTTGAATCTGATTTGTTATAATTACTTCCGAGAATAAACTTCCCGAAAGGTCAACGATGAACAGCGAGCAAAAACCAGCCTTCACTCCCCTCTCAGACGAACACTTGCAACTTGACTCCTCCCTGCCC
>JBBAES010000194.1:0-2678 GCA_041655815.1 Anaerolineaceae bacterium | reverse complement strand
AGGAAGAAATTGTGAAAACGGGCTTTGCTTACAGCACCCATCCCGAACAGGCTGACCTGATCATCGACGAAAATGACAAGGCTATTGCCCAGGGCGGTTTGCTGCCCGATTCTGTGGTTGCCTTCTGGGGTCCCAACACCGGTAAGGTGAACGATGCCGTTTCTCAGGCCCTCGAAAGAATCTTCCTCGGTGACCAAAACGTACAAGAAGCCTTCACACAGGCTCAAACTGAGGCTCAGACGGTTCTGAGCGAGTAGTTTCAACTCTCTGCTACAGGTAGAGATGTACATTTCCGTATAACAAGACCTGGGTTTCACGTCTCATTAGTGAAACCCAGGTACAGTAGTAGTATCGCTAATAGTTCCTGAGTAGAAAACGAGGAGTGGCATGGAAAAAAGACAAACAAGCTCCGGTCAGCAAGGAACAACCCCCGCGATTATCGCCTTTTTTGGCGTGGTCCTGATTATCTTTGTTATTGCCTTATTGAATGCCCCAACCATGGGCGGTGCAAGGGTGATGGCATCTCTGCAGACTTATTTTGCGGAAGTCAGGGCGACCGCTATACCTTTCATGATCGTAGCAACAATCTTTGCGATAGTGGTGGGTTTATTTATTGCTAGGGAGGTTAAGAAAGTTTGGTCTCATAAACGAAACCGCCAACAATTCTTGACCGGGTATGCATTCCTTGCGCCTTATTTGATTGTCACGTTTACATTTACGGTTGGCGTGATTTTGTTCGCTCTATATATCTCATTCACCAAATATGACATCTTTAGCCGACCTGTTTGGGTCGGTCTTGATAACTATAAACAAGCCTTCGCGGGTTTTACTGACTCTACCAAGCGGAACTTTCTGCAGGCACTTTACAACGTGCTTTGGTACTCAATTATTGTTGTCCCCACACAAACCTTTCTGGCACTGCAAATGGCTCGGCTGCTAAACGCGCCGGTTAAGTTCAAACAATTTTTCCGCACAGTTTTTTACGCTCCCAGTGTTACCTCATCGGTGGTGATCACCTTGATCTTTGTCTGGCTGTACCTGAAGAGCGGCTACCTGAATTTCTTCCTGCAGTCTTTCCTGGGCTGGTTTGGGATCGTTTTTAAGCCAATAGCCTGGTTGGGAGACCCGAGGGGCTTGATCCAGCTCATCGTGGAAGCTTTTGGGGGGAAGATCCCTTCCACGCAATGGTACTTCCGGGGACCCAGTATTGCCTGGATGGCCATTATGTTTCAGAACATCTTCACTACGGTTCCAACCTTCATGATCATGTATCTGGCAGCTCTGCAAGATATCAACCCGGCGCTCTATGAGGCCGCCAGCATCGAAGGCGCCAGCAAGAGACAGATGTTCAAACAAATCACCAGACCGCTGTTACGGCCAATTACGATGATGATCGTGGTTTTAGGGACGATCGGCACGCTGCAGATCTTTGACCAGGTTTATCTGGCAACGCAAGGCGGACCTCTAAAGACCTCGCTTACTCCGGTTTACCTTATTTTCACTGAGGCTCTGGGTGTGAACGGTCCGATCACTATGGGGTATGCTTCAGCCTTGGCCTTCATCCTGGCGGCGATCATTTTTGTTCTCACTCTCTTACAACGTCGTGTCCTGACCCAGGGCACTGAGATGTATTAGGAGGTCTGACATGACAGTAACAACTCAAGAGAAAATCACACCCGTTAAAATAAAATCGCACAAACAGGCAGTGGTTGAGAATACGATCCAGACTTTTTTCAGATATTTGGTCCTGATACTGGTCGGGTTTATTGCCCTGCTGCCTTTTATCATGGCTTTCCTGGGAACAGTCAAAACTGACCAGGAGATCCTGGCTTATCCGCCAAAATTTTTCCCTGAAGTCTGGCATTGGGAAAACTGGTCAAGAGTATGGAACACCGATATTGGCGACGGCGGAACTTTTCCCCGTTGGATTCTCAACACAGCCTTTTTATCGGTCACCGTGGCAGTTTCACAGGCTATATTCGGCTCCATGGCTGCCTATTCGTTCGCAAGATTGAAATTTGCCGGCAGAGACATGGTGTTCAATTTTATGCTGGCAACTATGATGATTCCCGGTGCGGTTACGCTTATCCCGGCTTATGTTTTGATGACCAAACTCCAGCTGATCAACACTTTCTGGTCGTTGATCTTGCCTGGTCTGGTCAGCGCGGGGAGTATCTTCACGCTGACCCAATTCTTCAAATCAATCCCCATTGACCTGGAAGAAGCCGCGATTATTGACGGCGCTACCCACATGCAGATTTTTAGGACCGTGATTTTGCCCCTCGCCAGACCGGCGATAATTACAGTTTTGATCCTGCAGTTTCAGGGGATGTGGAATTCATTCCTTCAACCCTTGCTCTACCTGAATACACCCGATAAATACGTGCTGAATGTCGCCTTGAGCATCTTCCAGCAGCAATATAAATCCCAATGGAACCTGACCCTGGTGGGTGCCATGTTTAATGCTGTTCCAGTTTTGCTCCTGTTCTTCATCTTCAGCAAATATTACATTGAAGGTGTGGCATACGCGGGTATCAAAGGCTAAGCAGGACCGTTGGATGATCAGGAAAATCTTCTCGGTCTACCGCCGGTCATTAGCAGAAATTTGGGGGGACCTGTGGACCATGTTGGTGGTGAATTCGCTCTGGATTATTGCCAACCTGCTGATTATCCCTGGT
>JBBAES010000193.1:0-2693 GCA_041655815.1 Anaerolineaceae bacterium | reverse complement strand
CTCTTTCATCAAGAAATTTCTGGCACCCCTGCTGACCCTGAGCATGGTGCTTTCGGCATGCCAGAGCCCCGCGCCTATTCAAGCAGTAACTACAACGACAACCCTGCCGCCCCCATCTCCTGCCGTCCCCACAGACATTTCACCCAGCCCAACCCCAACTTTGGCACCCCTGAAAGTGAGCCTGAGTAAAGATTTGCCGGATAATCTTTTGAAAGCCATCCCGGCTCAAGAAGGGCTGTTACTGACCGCGGACCGGCAGGATGCCGACATCATCATTGAAATCGTGTCAGACGATTTTGATTACCAACTGATCAGTTATCAGGTTTTCGTGCTCGCCGCTCCTTTTTTCACGATCCCGGATGACATCACCCTGGCAGAGCTGCGGTCTCACCTGACCGCGCGCGCCCCTTCCGCAGAAGCGCCCTTTAGAGGCATCATTACAGAAATACCTGCAAAGTTTTTACAGCCGCTGATCTCCCCCAAAAACCCGCAGCGGATCCACCTCACCACCAAGGCACTCAACGAAAACCTTGATCAATACTGGAGCATCCTGCCATTTGAAAGTCTTGTTCCGGAACTCAAAGTGATTTCGATTGATGGCATCAGCCCCCTTGACGATTTTTTTGACCCTTCCAGGTACGCGCTCTCTCTCCCCATCGGTATCCGCCTGACTGGGTCTGATCGGTACATCGAGCCCAAGTTTTTAAACTCCCTGCTGCCTGAGAGCAATTTTCAGCCAGATCACCTGACCAGTCTGGTCATGACCGGCGTCACAGCCATGGCCCGAGAAACCGCTTTTGTCATGTCCACCATCAGTCCGCTCTACCCAGGCACCAACCTTCGTGATACCATGCGTCGGGCAGACCTGACGCACATCAGTAACGAGGTCTCTTTTTTCGAAGGCTGTCCTTTCCCTGACCCCGACTATGATGGTTTCATTTTTTGCAGCGATCCGGAGTACATCGACCTGTTCACTTATCTCGGCGCGGACATCATCGAGTTGACCGGCAATCACAATAACGATGTGCGCGCGCTCTACAAAATCGATACCGTACCCTACACGCTCGACCTCTACCACCAGCATGGAATGCAGTGGTATGCCGGCGGCACCAATCTGGAGAATGCGAAAGCGCCCCTCAAGATTGAACATAACGGCAACAAGATTGCTTTCGTTGGCTGCAACTCCTACGGCCCCTACATGGCCTGGGCCACAGAAGACAGCAGCGGTTCTGCCCCCTGTGAAGACTGGGAGTGGCTCAAGCAAACCATCACACAATTAAAACGTGAGGGTTATTTACCAATTGTGACCCTCCAGTTTCAGGAAGATTATCTCCACACCGCCACCAGCAATGCCATACGCGATTTTCGTCCTTTAGCTGAGGCGGGCGCGGTGATTGTCAACGGCAGCCAATCTCACGTTGGCAAAGCCCTTGAATTTTATGCTGACGCGCTTATTCACTACGGGCTTGGCAATCTCTTTTTCGACCAGGTCGATTTTTACATTACTTACGATGGATTTATCCAGAAGCATTTTTTCTACCAGGGACAACATATAAACACTGAACTGTTGACTATTACGCTGGAGGATACTGCCAAGCCCCGTTTTATGACACCAGAAGAGCGCTCAAAGTTTCTTCAAAAGATCTTTGACGCTTCTGCAGAACTCAGGAGCACAGCATGAGCCAGATAAACAGCTATTCAGCCGAACCGGAATTTACCATCAAAACCGTACAGCACCGCACCGGGATCAAGCCGGTTACACTTCGTGCCTGGGAAAGGCGCTATGAGTTGCTTGAGCCCGCCCGTCTGCCCAATGGCTATCGTCTTTATTCAGAGCGTGATATCCAGTTGCTGCTTTGGGTGCAACGCCGCGTCGACTCAGGCATCAGCATCAGCCAGGTGGTTCAACAATTTAATCAAATCCGTGAGAGGGGCACCTGGCCCGAAAGCATTCAAACCTACAGCCCCGCCAAGCCGCGCAAACAGCCGCCCCGCCCAGCACGCCACTACGCCGAGCTGCTTTTTGGGTCGCTGGTCGCCCACAACGAAGAGCGGGCAACTATGGTTTTTGAAGAAACTCAGGTTTACTTCGATCTTCTGACAATTTTTGAGGAGGTTATCCAGCCTTGTATGAAGTTGTTGGATGAGGCCTGGTTCGTGGGTGATATCCCCATCGCCACGCAGCATATGGCATCTCAGGTGATCAAGGGTCGCCTGGCTGCCATTATGAATGGCCTGCCATCAATCAAAGAGGGCGCCTTGATTTTGGTTGGTTGCGGTCCTGAATCAATGTACGATTTGGACGCGCTCATGTTGGCGGTTTTGCTGCGGCAGAACAACTATCATGTGGAATACCTCGGACCAGATCTGCTGACAAACGACCTGATCGATTATTCCAAGATTGCCAGACCCAAGCTGATTTGTCTGGCAGTCAACTCTGAACCAACTGCCTTTTTGCTGAAAGATTTCGCGCAGCAGTTGTCCAGGGTCAGGGGAAAACCCAAGTTCGCCTACTTTGGCAGTTATGTCAACCGGGTTGAACCCGTGAAGCAGGAAATTGAGGGGGTCTACCTGGGCGATTCGCTCAAGACCAATCTCGAACGTGTCCGCCGATATCTGACCATGGGCACTGTTTAAATAAGTGAGACCGGATGGCAACCCTTTGAGCCAAAAGATGCACCGCGACGGTTAGA
>JBBAES010000192.1:0-2725 GCA_041655815.1 Anaerolineaceae bacterium | reverse complement strand
AGCCGCTTTCCTTGTTCGCGCCGGTCTTAACTATCCCCGAAGCAAAGCGGAGTGGGACCTGACCGTGCGCGCCGAACCGTTGCTGACGGAGGGAGTGAACCCCCTCCGTACGGCTGAGCCCGTGTGCTCGCGTAGCAGGGTATGAGTCCAGCCGCTTTCCCTTTTCACGCCGGTCCCCGTTCCAGCGTGCGGGGCGGTCTTGCGCCTGACCTACATGATTTACTGCGTCGGACCTACAACGTGCGTCTCGTTGGATTGAACTGGCAGAAGAAGACAACCGCCATCTCTACATAACGGCAACATAAGATCTACTCACAAATCGGCAGGGCCAAGTTTGCGGCAATCCGTTGTAGGACGGAATGCTGCGCCTCCCTGACCTGGCAGCAATGCTGTCAGGGTTCACTATTCCGCAAGTCTATCCTGCTCGTACAGATCAGTCTTGAGTACCGCCTAAGGCTGCGTAGACAGGTCTTTAGACGTCATACTCCTAAACTATAATGGCTACGCGCATTAACTGCTAGTCCTTGATGCCTATGCGCATTTTCCATCTTAGCCAACCAGAGACTAGACTTTAATTAATGATGATGATCTGACAAGCTTACGTTTTTTGGATTGACCAGGCGGAGGGAGAGGAACCCCCCCCCGTACGGCTGGGCCTCGTGTGCCCGCGTAGCAGGGTATGAGTCCAGCCGCTTTGCTAATCAATTCCGTTGCTGGCGGAGGGAGATGAACCCCCTCCGTACGGCTGGGCCCGTGTGCCCGCGTAGCAGGGTATGAGTCCAGCCGCTTTTTTCATTAATTTGATTTTCAGCGGAGGGAGACAAGCCCTTTCCGCACGAAACCGCGGAGTGAGACCTGTTGATGCATAGCAACGTTTACTTTTCCATCGTCAGCGAACCCCTCTGTGAATTACAAATATTCTGATATATTACTAATCTTGTGTGATAATTGCGCTTGCGGTTTTGTAATTTCTCCTGTCGGTTTTAACAAAAAGGGTACAATTATTAGTTCGAACTATTTAAAGGGTGTGAAGTAAAGCTAACCTCAATATAATAATCTTTATAATTGAAAAGCCAGGAGAATATATGGACGTAGAAGCTAACAAACACAATTCGTTATCGGTTGAAGAAGTCAGAGAGTTGTGGTCTAAAACATATAATAAGCACGGAAAACCTGATTGGTCTCACATTTTCCACCTTTATAACGAGAATATTATTTTTAAGGATTCAATTCAGAAGATCGAAGGTAAAGACGAATTTCTGAAAATGATCAATCGATTGACTAAACGCTGCAAAAGCTTACATATGGAACTCTATAATATTACCAAAACAGATAACATCGTCATGATGGACTGGAAAATGACAATGTCTTTTCGAGTCTTCCCTGAAAGCCCCATGTTTGGAGCGACCAAATTAACCTTCAATGACGAAGGTTCAATTATTGAACAAAGAGATTATTACGATCTTTGGGGTGATATCTATGACAGGGTTCCAGGGTTTGGAATATTTTATCGTTGGTTTATGAGATCTTTTTTTGGATAGGAGCTGGCGGCATGTTTGAATTTCCAGATGAATTGATGTTCATAAAAAATGGCAGGGCTAAACAAAAACAAAGTAATGAATCTATGGAAGGTAAGCTCTGTGTCATCGCAGGGGCCACTTCTGGTGTCGGTCATGAAGCTGCCAAAGCATTAGCGGCTGGTGGTGCGAACCTCGTCATTGTTGTCAGAAATGAAAGTAAAGCCAAAGCAGTCAAGCAAGAAATCGAAGAAAATTTCCCGGTTTTTGTAGATTATTTCATCGCAGATTTTTCAGACTTGAAACAAGTCGAAAAGGCGGCACTGGCGATTTTAGAGAAGTATCCAAAAGTTGATGTCTTAATAAACAGCGCGGGCATTCACAACACCCGCAGAATCTTAAATAAAGACAATGTTGAAATGGTTTTTTGTGTAAATCATCTGGCTAGTTTCTTATTGACCAACCTGTTGTTGGAGAGAATGATCCAATCAGCCCCTTCGAGAATAATTCAAGTCAATTCAGAGGGGCATCGCTTCAGTGGTGTGAATATCGATGATGTCAATTGGGAGAAACACCTCTACACCGGTCTGCGCGGCTATGGCGCTTCCAAGAGCGCCCAACTTTTAACTGTTTGGCAAATGGCTCAGGAATTAGAAGGGACGGGTGTCACCATCAATGCCATGCACCCTGGCGGAGTCAGAACCAATATTGGCAATAATAACGGCTGGCTATATCGCTGGTATTTGCACCATGTGACCTGGCATTTTTTAAAAGACCCGAAGATTTCAGGAGATGCCCTTTATTACCTGGCATCCTCCAGTGAATTAAATGATGTGAGTGGCAAGTTTTTCAATTTGACGATACTAGAAACCCCAGCCAGGCATGCTTTGGATCCCATTAAACAAAAACAAATCTGGGACTTAAGTATGAAAATGACTGGATTAGCAAAACAGGATGATTGATTTATGAAATATGATGCGATTGTTGTGGGCGGGGGCATTGCTGGGCTGACCAGCACGGCATTTTTGACGAAAAACGGCTACAAAACATTGTTGTGCGAGAAAGAAGACCATGTGGGTGGCCTGGTAAGTTCATTTACCGTTGATGGCTTTTTATTTGATGGCGGTGTCAGAGGGATTGTGGACTCTGGAATCGTAAAGCCCATGCTGAAGCAATTGGGCATTGAGCTCGAATTCATAAAAAACATC
>JBBAES010000191.1:0-2734 GCA_041655815.1 Anaerolineaceae bacterium | reverse complement strand
TCGGAGCTCCGTCCATGACCGCCGATTCAAAGCGAAACAGGCGCTCATGCTTCCCGGTCAGTTCGGTCAGCTCACGATAACCGTAAACAACCGGACCTTTGTTGGCAGTAATGAGATGCAGGCCTCGCTTTGCGCCAGCACGAAGGAAATCCAGCGCGGGTAAACCCGAGCGGGGGTTCACGGGCGTGGTCTCAACCAATACACGCGCGGAAGCCTGCTTGATGAAATCAAACGTATCTCCATCAAAACCGGCCGTATCCAGGGCAGACAGGTCAAGCGCCTCCCCGCTGTCCAACAATTTCAGCAATGCTTTCTGATCAACACCCCGCGGGTCAAGGCAAGCACCGTGGCTCCCGGTCGCGATTGCAGTGACGCGGGGCGCGACGCCAAATTCTTCCAGTATTTCCTGCTTTTTTGCAGCGAGCAGGCGAGCAAAAGCTTTGCCGACATTTCCGAATCCAAGCAGCGCCAAATCGATCGTTTTCATTGCGATTTCCTCTTTCATCTTTCGATGGCTAATTATAGCAATGAATCAAGGCTGATGGCCAGAACAGGCTAATGGTGTTGAAATTCAAAAAATGAGGTCAGAATTGTAGGGCTGGCAAAGCACATTTTCTTTGCCCAGATCCTGTTCTAACTGGCTCAACAGGGGGTCGCTGATTTCGATTGGGACATTTGGAAAGTAAACCACTTTCCACCCTTTCGTTCCCTTCAAGCGGAAACCAAACAGGTCTTGCCCCGGGTGCGTGCCCAGCCAACCGTAATACTTGCTCATACGGCGTTGGTCTCTTTCAGGGGTATCACAGGGCGGAAGGGTGAGCACCAGAATCCGACTGGGCAGATGGCTAAAATGCTCATCGTCCACGTACCCAAAATCCTCAACGACCTCTGGGGATTTTTGGGTCAATTCTTCCGGTTCAGGTTCATCAGGAGGGGAGCTGATAGCTTCCAACTCAACCGTGTCGGGCTGTTCGTCAACATAGTCTCCCTCCAACTCAAACCCCGGCGGCGGGCCTTCCATGAATTCGGGTTCCACCGCCCAGGAAACCTCACCCAAATCTTCCTGGAGCAAGATCTCAAATGAATCTTCAGCCGTGACATCGTTTTCTACCCCTGGTGGCGGCCAGGCATATCTGGAGAGAAAGCGCATATCGGGCAGATTGCGTTCGAGAGTGTTTTCGTAAAAGGGTCCCGAGATTGACTCACTCAGGTCGCTCTGATCAGCATTGCTGGTTACCACAGAAACTTTGTCAACTAAAACCGAGACGCTGGTGTCGCGGTGCTGCACTTTGCCTTCAACCAACAAGACCACTCCAACATTTACAATCTGGTTGTACTGTTCCCACGTTTTTGGGAAGAAAACCAGGTCCATATCTCCATAGGTATCCGAAAGGGTCACGAAAGCCATCATCTGGTCTTTCTTGGTCCTGATCGGTCGCATTCGATTAACCACCCCGCCAACGCTTACCTTGCTGGTTTCTTCTGCCTCAACCAGTGCCGTGGAGATATGGCTTATTTTGTCTTCCACCTGACGCAGGTGCGCGTTGAGCGGATGATCTGAGATATACAGGCCCAGCAGTTCTTTTTCCCAATCGAGCTGATCCTTTTTGCTCATTCTGATTTGAGTGTGCAGGACCAACAAAGGGGTCTCCTCAACCAGAGAGCCACCAAACAGGTCCATTTGCCCCATTTCTTTGGCTCGAAAGTGATTGGCCGAGATGGTAACAATTTGTTCGATCGAAGCCAACAAAGAGCCGCGTTCACCCAGCTGGTCTAACGCGCCCACCTTGATAAGGCATTCCAGGGGGCGTTTGCTTACCTTCCGCAGGTCTACCCGCCGAACAAAGTCATTCAGGCTGATGAAAGGCCGGCTGATTCCATCTGTTGAATCTTTTCTCCCATGGATGATTTCTTCTACAGGTGACTGCCCCACGTTTTTGATCGCGCCAAGTCCAAATCGAATGGCCAACTCTCCGTCAGGTCTGTCTTCGATTGTGAAGTCGTAACCGCTGTTGTTCACATCCGGTGGCAAGACTTCTATGCCCATCTCGCGACATTCCGCGATATAGAGGGCTGTCTTATCGGTATCGTTCTTCCAGGCTGAGAGCAACGCGGTCATATATTCAACCGGGTAATGGTATTTAAGATATGCTGTTTTGACCGCCATGATGCCGTAATTGGTGGCATGGCTTTTGTTGAACCCGTAAGAGGCAAACGCTTCCCAATGGTTGAAGATCTCATTGGCAGTTGATTTGTCGATACCGTTCTTAACGGCACCGTTGACGAACTTCGAACGGTGTTTCCTGACCTTGTTCGCATTCTTTTTGGAAACCGCTGAGCGCAAATCGTCTGATTCACCGGGCAAATAACCGGCGAGACTCATAGCGGCCTGCATAATTTGCTCTTGGTAGACTGTGTGTCCGTAGGTTTCCTTCAGGATTGGCTCGAGCTTTTCGTGATGGTAGCTAACCGGAACTTCGCCTTTCATGTTGGCAATGTAATTGGGGATGATTTCCATTGGACCCGGGCGGTAGAGCGCTACCATGGCTATCACGTGCTGGACGGTTTTCGGCTGCATCTGCATCAGATAGCGCGTCATTCCTCCACCTTCAAGCTGGAAGAGCCCAGGTGTGTGTCCCTGACCGATATAGTCATAAACTTCAGGGTCATCAATTGGTATGTTGCTGAGGTTCAGTTTTTTATCATATCGTTCTTTAATAAATTCGCAGGCTTT
>JBBAES010000190.1:0-2742 GCA_041655815.1 Anaerolineaceae bacterium | reverse complement strand
TGGCAACCCCAAAGGTGCCTTGTGCTAAACGAGGAAATTCAAAAACCCCCATTGGACCGTTCCAAACCACTGTACCGGCATCTCTAATCACATCACTAAAGATCTTCACTGTTTCAGGGCCAATGTCCATCAGGCGCCAGCCTGCAGGCACGTCACCCAACGGCAGGGTTTTGAGCTTGGCTTCTGCGTCAAAGGCATCGCCCAAGACCATATCCACAGGCAGGAGAATCTTTCCGTCCGCCCGCGAAAGCAGATCACTTGCTGTTTCCAGCACATCTGTTTCCACCAGGGAATCTGCCATTTCATATCCCTGGGCTTTCAGGAAAGTATTGGCCATACCGCCACCGATCAAAATTTTATCGGCTGTCTTGAGCAAGTTCTCGATCACTCCGATTTTATCGCTGATCTTGGCGCCACCTAAAATGGCCACAAAAGGACGAACTGGATCTGCAATGGCATTACCAAGATATTTGATTTCTTTTTCCATCAAAAATCCAGCCGCGGCAGGCAGGTAATCGGCGATACCGACTGTTGAAGCATGCGCGCGGTGGGCTGACCCGAAAGCATCGTTAACAAAGAGATCGGCCAGTGACGCCAAATCTTTCGACATTTCGGGGTCATTTTTGGTCTCTTCTTTGTGAAAACGGGTATTTTCCAATACCAAAACCTCGCCAGGCTTCAGATTCGCTGCGGCTTCCTTGGCAATTTCTCCGCGACAATCTGCCGCGAATTTTACGGGAGCAGAAATCAGGGTGGTCAAATGCTCAGCAACCGGTTTTAAACTGAATTGCACGTCTTCTTTGGTCTTTGGGCGCCCCAGGTGGGACATCAAAATCACGGCCGCGCCATGATCGAGCAAGTACTCAATCGTTGGTAGAGCCGCTCTGATGCGAGTGTCGTCAATAATCTTTCCCTCTTTGATCGGCACATTAAAATCAACCCGAACGATTACTTTTTTACCTTCCACGTCAAGATCAGTAACCATTTTTTTATTGAACATATTTCCTCCATACAAAACAATGCGCCCTACTGGTCATGCCAGTAACGCGCATTGTCATCTATTTTCATTTAGATTGGGTCTTAAAGTCTCTCAGCAACATATTTTGTCAAATCGGCTGTGCGGCAGGAGTAACCCCATTCGTTGTCATACCAGGTCACAACTTTGACCAAATTGTTGCCCATAACCATATTCTTGTCCAGGTCAATGATTGAAGACCGGGAATCACCTCTGTAATCCGTAGAAACCAATGGTTGATCGTACGCACCAGTGGAATAACCCAGGATACCCTTCATCTCGCCGTCAGCAGCTTCCTTGAAAGCCTGATTAAGTTCTTCGAGAGTGACAGGGTTTTCTACTTCAGCAACGAAATCAACGATCGAAACGGTTGGTGTCGGAACACGCAGAGCGTACCCGTCGAACTTACCCTTAAGTTCAGGGATCACCAATGCGAGTGCTTTGG
This sequence comes from Anaerolineaceae bacterium, assembly GCA_041655815.1. Lineage (GTDB taxonomy): Bacteria > Chloroflexota > Anaerolineae > Anaerolineales > Anaerolineaceae > Mesolinea. The sequence continues at coordinate 1,282 of JBBAES010000190.1, read as the reverse complement.
CAGCTCCGGTAGTAGTCGGGATAATATTCAAGCCAGCAGCGCGTGAACGACGGATGTCTTTCTTGTGGCCGGTGTCCAGAATGACCTGATCGTTTGTATAAGCGTGAATCGTGGTCATCATGGCATTTTTGATCTTGAATTTATCGTTTACAACTTTCGCGGCCGGGGCTAGACAGTTGGTTGTACAAGAAGCATTTGAGATAATGTCGTGCTTTTCGCTATCGTAAATGCCTTCATTGACACCCAAAACGATGGTTGCATCTTCGCCCTTGGCGGGGGCAGAGATGACTACTTTCTTTGCACCACCACGGATGATATGAGCATCTGCGCCAATCTTACCGTGTTCAGGGTCTGATTTGGCTGTCGTGAAAATGCCAGTGCACTCGATCACAATATCGACTCCCAAGTCACCCCAGGGCAGATTGCCAGGGTCTTTTTCACTGAAGACTTTGATTTCTTTCCCGTCAATCACGATATTATTCGCTTCGTTTACTTTGACTTCCCCTGGGAAGATTCCGTAAGTGGAATCATACTTAAATAGATGGGCATTCTGTTTAGGGTCGACCAGGTCATTGATGGCGACAACTTCGAGAGTGTCGTCGGCACGTTCCATAATCGCTTTTAAAACCAGGCGCCCAATGCGTCCAAAACCATTAATACCAACTTGAGTTTTCATAACATCCTCCATGTTTGTAATTTTTTCTCACCTGCGACAGGTGTAGATATTCAGAATCGTTTTCAATTCCAAGGTTAATTATAGACGAATATACATGCTTACTGTTAAAAACTTGTATAAACCATTAATAATTTAGTGGTCCGGTCCTCTCTTCGTACAGGCTGATGACGGCTTTAGCAAGCTTTTTGGAACTGTGCCGCCAGGGATAAAGGTCGTCCACCAGGTCGGCTTCGTAGACACGATAATTTTCGTGCAATTTCTTGTCTGCCACGACCCATTCAGTGCCCTGCCCCAACTCACCTTTGAAGTTGCGATTACAGAGGACCAGATTAAAAATTTGCTTTTGAACGTGTTGTTCGAGCACAGCCACATGATCTGAGGCATTGAAGCCATCAGTTTCGCCTCGTTGAGTGGCTACGTTACAAATAAAATATGTCTCTGCTTTGCTTGCCTGAATGGCTTCCGTCAGATCTTTGACCAACAGGTTCGGAAGAATGCTCGTATACAAACTTCCGGGACCGATCAGGATCAGATCGGCATTCAGAATTGCCTGAATAGTAGGAGGGTAGGCCAAAGCGCCATCGGGTTCCAACCAGACTTTCTGTA
>JBBAES010000189.1:0-2773 GCA_041655815.1 Anaerolineaceae bacterium | reverse complement strand
ATCCATCTGCCTCACATCCTCAACGAAGACGGCAGCAAGTTGAGCAAACGCAAGGGCGACCCCTCATTCGAAGACCTGGTCAATATGGGTTTTTTGCCAGAGGCGATCGTCAATTATGTGGCTCTGTTGGGTTGGAACCCGGGTGATGAGCGTGAATTCTTCCTGCTGCCGGATCTTATCGAAGCTTTCGATATGAACCGAATCAACAAATCCAATGCGGCATTTTCATTTGACAAATTACGCTGGTTGAATGGTGAGCATATACGCGCGCTCAGCCCGGAAGTCTTCCACCAACTGGCCTTACCTTACTATCCGGAAGGATTCGAGCGCTTTAATTTGAGAAAATTGAGCGAGCTGATCCACATTCGCACCGAGGCGCTGCTGGACATTCCTGGATTGGTAGGCTTTTTCGCTGAGGTTCCAGATTACGGACAGGATCTATTCGTCCATGCCAAATCAAAATCCACCCAGGAAAGTTCAAAAGCCGTCCTGCAGGCCGTGCAACCGGTTTTGGAAGACCTTGTGGAATGGACGAACGAGAGTTTGTTTGCAGCCCTGAAATCTTTTTCGCAGGAACAGGGGCTCAAGGTCGGCACGCTTATGTGGCCGATTCGAACAGCTCTTTCAGGGCAAGAAACCTCGCCCGGTGGGGCCACCGAACTGGCAGCCATCCTGGGCAAAGACGAAACCCTGCGCAGGATTGACTCGGGGTTAGAAAAGTTAAATTAAACGACTGATTATTGTTCTGTCGTCCTGGCAAAGTGGGATCGTCTTAAAACAATGCGCTTGACAAGTCCGAGCGGTATTGCCGGACGTCGGGATGGTCGTCACTCAAAACTTCAAGCAGACCCAGGTAAACCGCTCTGGTCTGACCGTCGCGGTAATTTTTATCTTTCCGCAAGACAGCCAGCAAGCCGTCCAGCGCAATTAAAATTTTCCCTCGTTTAGCCAGGCGGATCGCGTTGCGATAGGCAGATTCGAGTGGGTTGTCCAAAACCGTTTTTTCGATCTCTGGTTCCAAATATGCCCTGGCTAACGGCAACAAAACCGTGCTCGCTGATGATTCAGGGCTGATTGGAAATTGTTCGAGCACCTCAAGCGCTGCTCTGCCGTTGCCCTGGTAGAGCATAACGCGCGAGTAGGCAAGCAGTCCAGCCGGATCTCCCCGGCTTTCCAGGATGAATTGTTCAATCGCGCTCTGTGCCTCTTCGTACTCGCCCATGAGCATCAGGCTGTTGCCCTTGGCCAGCAAAAGGGAGCCGACCCGCGGCATGATCCGCTCGATAAACATGCGCAGGTTCTTTTCAGAAAGCACCCCACTGTACTCAGCCACCATGCGACCATCCACAAAAGCTTTTATTGCAGGAAGATTGGTAACTTTCAATCGTTCCGCCAGGCGGATTTGTTCGTCAACATTAACCCGCGCCAGACGAAAACCACCATCCGCTTCTTGCGTAAGGTGGGCCAGGGTTTCTGATTGCGGGCGGCAGGCTATACACCAGGGAGCCCAAAAGTCGACTACCACCGGCACCTGGGTGGAATAATTTACAACCTCCAACTCGAAGGTTTCTTCATTTACATCAATGATATTTATTGGCATCATCATTTCACTTCAATTTTATCAGGTAGAACTGTTAAAGGAAAACGTTTAAAGAAAGCCTACTCATCGTTATCGCTGGTAACCGAGGGCTGCTTCACTTCCATTACTTCGCCTCGTGGGCTTACGATCACTTTAAAACCCACCATGTTCATATACATGCGCACTTCATGCGCGAAGCCTTTTTGTTGCAGCTCCAAAAATTGCTGATCGCGGTTTTCCAGTTGACTTCGGATGACAGCTATCGAAAAGATGTCGTCCTGACCAAGCATTTTCGCAGTTTGCTCGCTCAGAAGCTCTTCTTTGCCTTCGATGCCTGCTGACAGTAAATCCCAGACTTGTCTGTCTATGTCATCAGCAGTCACGTGGCGTTCGAAGCCATCGTCATCGATCACGTAAGTAGGTTCATCACCCACATAGACAACCGAAAGTTGTCTTTCAAGTGGATCGTAAACCAAATCTTCAAATATTGCCTTTTTCACAGAGACCTTTTCTAACTCCTCTTCTGGCAATAGTATAAGTGTTGAATATAAGTAATAGGTTAACAATCAATTTTTAGGCTGGTCGCCGAAACCAGTGATTACGTCGACGCGTGTTCCAATTGGTTCTGTATAGAAAAATTGATTGAAAGGCACATCCGGGTGAGTCCAGCGATAAAGCCATTGCGCGTCAGCATTTTTCATATTGATGCAACCATTGCTCATCACTTTGCCCCAATTTGAATGCCAGTAGGTACCATGAAAAGCGACACCCTCGATGGTGATGTAACTTACCCAGGGCACACCGGGGAGGTCGTAGACATTGGGGTTATGAGGCTCGTTGATCATGCGGCGGCAAGGTCGTTTTCGGTTGGTCATCCAACGACCAACTGGTGTAGATCCATCGATCTTACCGGAAGAAACCGGCGCCTCCCAAACCAACTTGTTATATTCGTAAGCACGGACAATTTGGTAGCCAAGTTCCAGCACCAGGCGTTTTTGGTCCGCCGGCACGTCGGGGCTGAGTGGGGTGATTTCTTCCTCGGATATGCGCCTCATTGTGTAGGCTCTAACAAAATAAGACACCCCACTCAGGTCATCCCACAATTCATACCAGGGAAAACCAACGGCGTCCCTGACTTTGTCTTTAATCCAGAAGTTGTTTTCGTAATAGAAGGTTCGATGGATATCCCGCACG
>JBBAES010000188.1:0-2786 GCA_041655815.1 Anaerolineaceae bacterium | reverse complement strand
ACCTCGGCTCAGCTCAACCAGAATTTCCCTGCCCCTCACCGGATCAGCGACCATGGTACCTTCAGCAAGGCTCGGCAATCCGCTCTGCACAAACGTTTTACCGCTCCAGGCGGAAACCAGCGGGGAGCAGCGTTCCGGTTGAACGCCGATCATCCCAGGTCTCTTGCTAAGACTCAGATATTGGCTGATCGCTTTAAATCCCAAAAGCACTCCCAGAAACAGCGAACCGTGTCCTATCGGACAAAAGACCCGCTCTGGCATTTGCTCGAGCTGCTCAAAAATTTCCCAGGCAATGGTAGCATAGGCAGCCATTCCAAAAGGAAGCAAGGCATGGCTGGCGTAGACATCGTTTCCATTGAGGAGTGCGGCCAGGGCGGCCTGATGGGCGCTCTCTCTGACTCCTGCAACAGGAACCACCTTGGCCCCGCTGGCGATGATCTGACTGACTTTCGGTCCTGTGGTTCCCGCAGGCACAAAAATCCTGCTCTCAATGCCAAATGCTGCCGAGTAAAGCGCCAGAGAGGCTCCGGCATTCCCCGAAGAGTCTTCCACCACACTTCGCACGCCGCGTGCTCTCAAAAAACTGGATACGATGGCAGAGTTGCGATCTTTGAACGAACCACTGGGGTTCAGGCTCTCCAGTTTAGCGAAAAAGGAGAGCTTGTCCGCTGTACGCTCAACCAAGGGCGTCTGACCTTCCCCCAGATAACAAACTGGATTTTCGCCTACCCCCATTGATTCGCGGTAGGTCCACATACCCGGCAGGTCATTTTTTGCCCTTGGGTCGTAAACCAGATCTGTAAGCGTAAAAAGCCCCCCACACGAAGGGCAGCAGTGAGGCAGACCCTCTCTGGGATAGCATTTCCCGCATTCAGTACAGACAAATCTTGCCACGGCGTCCTCCCTAACGGTTATAAGTATACTTGTTTAGCGGTCAAACTCAGCCCCAGCTGGGCTATAATTGTCGCATGGCAAAACTCTGGCTGCATCAATCCGATTCTTACGAAATCACAACGGAGGTTTACTCCGGTCCGCTCGATCTGTTACTCGATCTCATTTTGAAGGCAGAGTTAGATATCAGCAAACTTGCCCTGGCTCAGGTGACAGACCAGTTCCTGGAATTTATCGAGAACAACAAAAGCGCAGATCCGGATTATCTTTCAGAATTCCTGATCATTGCCTCCAAATTAGTACAAATTAAATCTGAAGCCCTGTTGCCAAGACCGCCCCTGAGAAGTGAGGATGAAGAAGATATCGGAGAAACCCTCGCCCGGCAGCTGATCATTTATCGAGAGATCAAAAAAACTACAGAATGGTTGTCCGATCGCATGAACAGGAACCTGCGTTGCCACCTGCACATTCCTCAGGTTTATCCGGCCAATGTCCAACTGGACCTTTCCGGATTAAGTCTCACAGATTTAATTCTGGCGCTCGAGAATCTTGCCAATCAACAAATCTCAATACCAGAAAGCGCCCGCATCAGCATCCCTCAAATGACCCTCAGGATGAAGGTTGAAGAAATCCTCCATTTACTTCGGACCGAACAAAAAACCAGTTTTTCTGAGATTCTCGGTGATAGTCCTGACCGGCTGAAGACTATTGTCGTGTTTCTCGCAATCCTTGAGCTGGTAAAGCAGAACCTGATTAAAACGGATCAGGACGTCACCTTTGGGGATATCATCCTGACCCCCGAACAAGAACTTTTTACCACCGATGAGGCCGGATTACAGATTGAAGAAATTTAAACAGTTGTACAACTGTATCAAATGACAGATGCTTTGGCTTATAATCAGAGCAATGAGGATAATATGGAAGAGACATCAACCACAAAACTTTTAACAACGACCAAACCCGAGGAACTGCCGGAAACTCCTCAGGAAAATAACAAAAAAGGCACCATAGCAATTGTTATCGCTGCGTTGGTCTTGTTAGCTGTAATTGCTGGAATCGTATTCTTGGCTTTCCAGAGTGAGGGAACCGTCAGGGTGGTCAGAGATATATTCATCATTCTGATGGCTCTCATGATGTTTGTGATCGGAGTGGCGTTGGTAGTATTGATCGTACAATTGGCAGATCTCACTAATCTACTCAAGAATGAGGTCAAACCGATCCTGCACTCCACCACCGACACAGTCAACACGCTAAAAGGCACCGTCAGGTTTATGAGCGATAACCTTACGGAACCGGTGATTAAATTGAACGAATCCTTGGCTGAGGCTAAGAAGATCGCTCAACTATTTCGTTTCAAAAAGTAAAAATTTAGAATAGACAAGAGGAGAACACTATGTCAGACGAAAATAATTTTGGATCATTTGTAATGGGCTTTACAGTAGGCGCGCTAGCGGGCGCAGTTGCGTCTTTGCTTTTGGCACCCCAAACTGGTGAAGAAACCCGCCAGGTCATCAAGGAAAAGGCCATCGAGCTAAAAGATAAAGGGCAGGAATCCTACGAAGAGACCAAACGGCGCGCAGAAATGGCTTACGAAGATGCCATCCACAAAGCCGATGAACTCGCCAAAATCACCAAAGAAAAAGCCATGGAAGTGGTCGACAGTGCGAAGAAAACCACTGAACACGTCCTGGATAAAGCCTCCGACGCTGCGGAAGACGTCGCCGACGCCGCCAAAGCATAACTTAACTTAACCAAACGGCAGGTCGTTGACCTGCCGTTATTTCTTTATGCCCATTTTCAGAACTTTTCTGGACGGTATCCTGCCAGTATTTTTATTTCGCAGGGTTCTGCTCGTTGAATTTACAGGGAGTACAACCGCTGACCAGTCAGTGTTC
>JBBAES010000187.1:0-2792 GCA_041655815.1 Anaerolineaceae bacterium | reverse complement strand
GGGCAAGCCAAATTCTCAGAATATTGACGGTCTTCGGGCGGATTCGCGCTCAAGTTTTGAACGGTTACATAGCCCTCCCCAACGCGCAAGGCAGTTTCAACCGAGTCTGTCAGGCGGGCGGCCATGTTCAGGCGGTCTTCTTCATTTTCTGGTTCTTGGATTACCAGTCTGTCGACCACGGCCTCAATGGTATGACTTTTATAGCGGTCGAGCTCGATCTCTTCGTCCAACGAACGAACGTCTCCATTCACGCGCACACGGGTGAAGCCAGATTTGGTGATCTCTTTAAAGAGAGCCTGGTAGGTACCTTTGCGCTCCCTGACCATGGGTGCCAACACCAGCAAACGCGACCCTTCCGGCATCGAGAGGATATTGTCCACGATTTCCTGGGCGGATTGTTTTTGGACAGTGCGCCCGCATACCGGGCAGTGGGGCACGCCAACCCGCGCAAAAAGCAGACGCAGGTAATCGAAAACCTCAGTTACGGTACCCACAGTGGAACGGGGATTGTTAGAGGTCGATTTTTGATCGATCGAAACCGCGGGCGAGAGCCCTTCGATGGAATCTACATCTGGCTTGTTCATCTGCCCCAGAAACTGGCGGGCATAAGATGAAAGCGACTCCACGTACCGCCGCTGACCCTCAGCAAATATGGTATCGAAGGCCAGAGAACTCTTGCCAGAACCGGAAATGCCGGTCAGAACAACCAGCTTATCCCGGGGAATTTCCACGTTGATGTTTTTTAAATTGTGTTCACGCGCGCCAATAATGCGCAGATTATCTTGACTCATTTATTCTTACTCCGGGCAATATTATATCAAATGTTCTATATTTTCAACCATGAACCGTAGGAGCCTGTTTTCCGGTTTTTAAATGTTTTGGTCACCCGGGCTAACTTTTCACGGTTACAATTACAAAAACCCTCAAAAGGAGATCCCATGAGCATCATTAACCAACCTTCAGAGGAATTATCCGGCAAAAAAGTATCGGTCAAAACCCGCATTTATTACGGACTCGCATCGCTCGGCATGGCAACTGTCTCGGGCATCTATGGCGTCCTGCTGACCATCTACTATCAGGACTACCTCGGTCTGGGGGCAAAGTGGATCGGGCTTGCCATGAGCATTTATGCCATTTGGAACGCGCTCAATGACCCTATTTTCGGGCAAATCACTGATCGGACCCGTAGCAAACTCGGCCGGCGGATTCCCTATTTGCGGTTTACCGCGCCATTCTTCGCGCTGACATTCAGCCTGGTTTGGTTCGCACCCGAAAACGCGCCTGACGCGACTCAGTTTATCTGGATGCTGGTGACGATGCTATTGTACGACACCTGCTATACCATCCTCGGGTTGGTACACGGCACCTTGTTGCCTGAACTGAGCGAATCTGACCAGGAGCGCGGAAAACTTTCCATTGTTTCGACCTTGTTCGGTCTGTTTGGCACGCTGATCGGTTTTTTGGTCCCGGATTTCTTCCGCCCAAAAGCGGGCTCCACAGACGTTTCTCTGATGGCCTTGCAAATGTCCATGATTGCGGTGGGCATAATAGCCTCCTCATTGATAATTTTGGCGTCTTATAACATCAAAGAGCGGCGCGAATTCAGCCAAGTTGACGAGCCGCTGGGGTGGTGGCCGGCAATCAAGAGCACCTTGACCAGTAAATCGTTTATTATTTTTGTAATTGCCAACTTCATGTGCACTTTTATGTTCTCGATCTGCATGGGAGCTGTTTATTACGTCGCGGATTATGTTACCCAGAGTGGCGTGATTCCGTTAATGGCGGCCCTTTTTATTCCCCTTGCCCTTGGTGTGCCCCTGGTCCAGTTGGTTTTGAAGAAATTGGAACCGGTGGTTGCCCTGCAGAGCTATCTGGTCGTAAGTGGTATCAGTCTGATCGTGTTGACCTATTTGCCTGCCGCGCTGATTCCGGTTAGTCTGGCTGTCTTTGGTTTTGGCTACTCAGGTGTCCAGGTGATTACCTATTTGTTGCTCGGGCAGGTTATTGATGAGGACGAGGTTAATACTGGTGTGCGCAGAGAAGGGTCTTACTTTGGCGCGAACGCTTTGATCACCAAGCCGGCGCAGTCGTTGGCGGTCACCATCACTGCTTCTGCGTTGGCTGCCGGACTGTTTGTCACCCGTGACTCCAACGCCGGCATGATCTTTCTGAGCCAACCAGAAACAGCCTTGTTTGCCATCCGCATGGTGATGGGTTTGATTCCAGGAGTGACTTTGTTGATCGCTGCCGTAATACTGTTGGCTTTTCCATTGCGCGGCAAGCGGCTGCGGGAGGTCAAGACGAAAATTTTGAAAATGCACGAGGAAAAATTTGAAAAATTAGAGACAATGGACGCTCAGCAACCATAACAGGAGGATCAAGATGAAAAGTTACCGTAAAGAACTGGTAATCAAGACCCCAACACGCCGTGCCTTTATTAATATTACCCCCGAGGTGCAACGAGCACTGGCTGAAAGCGGAATTCAGGAAGGGCTGGTGTTGGTCAATCCGATGCACATCACTGCCTCCGTGTTTATCAATGATGATGAGCGCGGCTTGCACTCGGATTATGAACAGTGGCTGGAAAAAATCGCTCCGCATGCTCCCACTGAACAATATCGTCATAACGATACTGGTGAAGACAACGCCGATGCACACATCAAACGACAGGTGATGGGCAGAGAAGTGGTGGTAGCGGTTACAAAGGGCCGCCTGGATTTTGGAACCTGGGAGCAGATATTTTATGGTGAGTTCGATGGCAGGCGGCCAAAACGAATTTTGATCAAAATCAT
>JBBAES010000186.1:0-2814 GCA_041655815.1 Anaerolineaceae bacterium | reverse complement strand
TGGTGCTTCTGTGAAACGGGTCTGGGCGAGTCAGTAAAATGGATAATATCACCGTGTACCTGCCAGACATCAAAACGGTTTTCGAAGGGCATGCCGAAATTCTGGAACAGTCTGATGTGATTAGCCCGAACGTGTTCAGGGTTATCGCCATTGGTACCACCCAGGTTGAGTTGGCTAAAAGGTCCCTGGGAAACCCCTCCAAGACGGGTATAGATGGCGTGGTTTACCAAACCGGGGTCAAAGCTATCGAAATGGTAGGAAACCAGGCCATCTAATTCCTGCCGATACATCTCATGCACCTTCAGAGGGGGTCACAAGCGACCGTTTAGTCGACTTACCTTCGTTCATCATTTCCTCAATCGAAGGGAGCCCAAACCAGGCTGTGAACCAACCGAACATGGCGCCGGTAAAGGCTCGCAGGAAAGGGGTGCTCTCTCGCATTGCAAACCAGCTCAACGCGGGGATATCCAGTTGGCTCACCAGCTGTGAAACGCCGTCAAGTGCCATCGGGCCCAGTGCCAAAAGAATCCAGGCAGCCCATGGCAGCGGTTTGGCTTGACGCCCTGTCAACGCGAAGATCAGTCCGAATAAAAGCAGGCTGGCATAGATCGCGATATCACGTTGGCACAGAGCAGATTTATACCCTAGCTGCTCGTTACCACGAAAAGCCATGGCCGCGGTCTGGTCCTGACCATCTAAACCGGTAACTTGTTCATAGGTCTTCAGGCCTTCCACCTCAGCCAGTTGGCGTGGATAGACAAACTGATCGCCAAAGAAGAAAAACGAACGATACGCAAGTTGATGGCAAAGTGGTTTGTAGAGTCTGTAGATCACGTCAGCAGCCTTAGTTTGGCCAGTTTTCATGAGAACCGGTGCCAGCATGGGCGTTAAGACATAAACTGCCAGGGCGATATTGATCAATGCAAGATAGTGACGACGTAGCCATACGCCGATTCGAGTGCTGAGGCTCTCTTCGTGTTCTGGAACAGGGTTGACCCGATCTTTCTTGGGAAGAACTTCACTTTCAGAGGCAGGCATCTGCGCGGCGTCAACTTTCAATGACCTGCACAAAGGTCGATTGGCTGCTATTGGGCACGGTCAGTTCGCCGGGGTAGAGCCCTACCAAAGGGTTGATCCAGCGCCAAATCCATTTTGCATCGTGGGGTAAGCAATTGATACAGCCGTGTGAGAGCGCCACGCCAAAGTTGTTATGCCAGTATACCGAATGGATTGCCTGACCGTCAGGATGGTAAAGCGTCGTCCAGCCAATTCCCGGGGAATCATACTGAGAGACCCCACCCGCACTCATATGCAAGGAAATCATTTTTCGCCAAACCGGCGTTGTCTCTGGTGGAGTTAGCCATTCGCCTTCGCGAATATAACCAGTCGAAACTTCACAGAAGTAAACTTCATGCGAGCCTTCAAGACAGTGCAGTGTTTGTGTTTGAAGGTTAATCAAGACACGTTTGTCACCAACATCTGGATGAATTGGAGATACTTCTTCTTCGGTGATCGGTCTGCAGGCACGGGCGTCCACCCAGTAATAATCCGGCAGAGCGCCATATTTTTCAGAGAGCAGGTATTCAGTGCGGCCATCCTTACTGCGTATGTCAGATGCCCAGTAAATCTGGCTGTAATAAAGCTTCGCCAGACCATCAGAATCACGGATCCAGGAAGAAGCGTTGCTCCAGGGTTTGGTCAGCTCAAAGGTTATCCGCGGGACAGTGATCTCCACCCACATGCCACGCTGACCTTGATCATCTTGTGGTAATTCAGTTAACGGTTGGTTAGGCAAATTTTTTACTGGCTGCACGTAGGGAGCATAGATGTAACCATCCTGAGTCTCATACCATTTTTGATTGTAACGGTTGAAATCGAGCACGTTGGCAATCACTTCCTGCTTGATCTCAAAAACATCATCTCGCCAGACACGGCTGGTGTTGGCGGCATTCATGTTTGGTTCAGCCTTCAGGTCAATAAACGAACGCATTTCTCCAACAGCCACACGACCCAGGTTGGCGTTTACGGGCCAGTCCTGTAACAGACTGGTTGCCGAAGCCCTGCCAACAGGCAGAAGGAGCGCGCCGGCGGCCAATCCGGATAATTTTAAAAAGTCGCGTCTACTGATCGTATTCTTTAAGTCCATGATGTTATTATACAAGGCCTCAAATAAAGCTCAACCTTAGATAAAGGCTTGCCTTTCTGCTACCAACCGCCCCGCTTACGGGAAGACTCACGCTCGATATCTCGCTCTCTGATGACATCTCTCTTGTCGTATTGTTTTTTGCCTTTGGCGAGACCAATTTCCAGTTTTGCCTTGCCATCTTTCAAATATACCTTGATCGGCACAATGGTCATGCCCTTGATGCGGACCTCGTCAAAGAGTTTTCGAATTTCTCTCTTGTGCATCAACAATTTTCGATCCCGTTTGGGGTCATGCTGGAAGGCGCTCGCGTGCACATAAGGGGCAATATGGGCACCAACCAGCCAGATTTCCTCTCCATTGGTGCGGACGTAAGCCTCCTGGAGGGATATCTGCCCGTTGCGTACAGATTTAATTTCCGTTCCTTTCAACGCTAAACCAGCCTCAAAAGTCTCGAGGATAAAATACTCAAAGCGGGCTTTCTTATTGGTTGAAACAACTTTAATGTCCATGACCTGTTATTTTAACATATATCTTCAGTAGAAAGATATGATCACTGGATACCAGCCCAAGAGTGAAAATATCAAGGCTAAATAGAAATGCCTTACTAGATCACAGTTGTACGTTTACTATTCAGTTTCTTTCCATAGGTTCTCCAGGGGTGATCGACA
>JBBAES010000185.1:0-2842 GCA_041655815.1 Anaerolineaceae bacterium | reverse complement strand
ATAGCGCATTGCTGCGGGGGAATCCCCATCTACTGAACCAAAGTTACCCTGACCCTGGACTAACATGTAGCGCATTGAAAAATCCTGGGCCATGCGAGCCATGGCATCGTAAACGGCAGAATCACCATGAGGGTGATATTTGCCAAGGACTTCGCCGACAATACGTGCGGATTTCTTGTAAGGGGTATTAAAGCGGATGCCCATGTCATCCATGGCGTAGAGGATGCGGCGGTGGACGGGTTTGAGACCGTCACGCACATCCGGTAACGCCCGGGCGACGATTACGCTCATGGCGTAGTCGAGGTAGGCCGTGCGCATTTGTTCATCGATTCCAACCGTTTTCAATCCGCTGTCGCGCTGATCGAATTCGGTTAGTTCAGGGGTTTCAAGAAGTTCATTTTCTTCAGACATAGTTTCTTTCGGCTAAAAATTGGGCTATTTTTTGAATTTTCACAACCCCATTATTATACTCTAAAAGGAGCCTATATTCAACAATTCGCGCCTGAGCCAAAAAAAGCGGGAAAAATCAAAAATTAATGTTAACAGCGCTCTTTAGAGCAGCAGGGATATAGGCGCGTAATTTATGGGTTGGGGGTCTTCAGAAAACGCCACTATTGGGCTTCATTAATTAAGTTGAGAGCACTAAAAAAATGGACGTGGACGGTTATTCTCAAGGAGGTTGTTTTGATAAAGAACCGAACCCCACCTTAAAATTAATACCCGGCGCAAAGACCGGGAGTTAATAATTTAATGGATGATCCAACTCAATAGCAGCCAGGCAATCGGTTGAATGACAGGAAGCACCACCAGGAGGCTGGCATAAAGGTCAACACCAGGGCGATAATAATCACGATGATCAACAAGATCACCAGAAAATTCATATACCAGGGTTTCCTGGGCTTTGGCTCCGGGCTGCTTTCACGTGCCAGGGGGCGTTGGGGTACTGGCTGTTCAATTGCCTCGTAAACGGGCTCAGCTTTGGCGGCGATTGCCTCAGGCTGAGGTGCAGGAGCGCCATAAGTTGGTGTGTTAGCAGCAGCCTCGACCGCGCCTTCCCATTCGAAACTCATCACAGTGCTCTCAGCCAGGGTGACAAGGTCGCCATGGGAGAGGCGTTTCGGGGCACTCAATCGAACGCCGTTTAGAAAAGTACCATTTGTGGAGCCGAGGTCCTCGATATAAACGCCATCGGGCTTGACGATGAAACGAGCGTGCCGGCGGGAGATCTCAGCATCGGGCACCGGTATTTCATTGGACATGTCGCGGCCAACGCTCACCTCAGGCTTGTCCAGATAATAACTCGATCCGGGGATAGGACCAGAACGCATAACGATTTGGGGTTTAGTTTCAGCCATGGTTACTCCTGGTTTCTAGGCACATATTGTTGTAGTAAGTGTACTAATTTTTGTGTGTTAAGTCAATTTTACCGCAGGCTGCGGGAGTTTTCACATCAGTGTAATCTTGTCGAAGGGTCCTGTAGAAAGCATCTAGCCATGTGAGAAAACCGTAGTTTTTTGCTGATTGGGCATTTTTTCGTTGACGTCTGAAATAAACCCTGCTATCATCAATTTAATTATGACTCCCGAAACAAGATCCAATTGGTTCAAGCGCCTGATGTCAAGGTTGCGACTTGAATCACGCTGGTTGGCCCCCGGAACCGGTTATAAGCGCTGGTTGGGGCTGACTATAATAGGTGCCATGCTGTTGGGTTTAGGGCTGGCTGTCGTCATTTTAGATTATTACCGCTCGACCGGCAGCGAACTGCTTACACCCATCCTTGCCGTTCTTTCTCTGCGCTTTCTGGACCGTCCGATCCGGTTTCTGCTTTTCGGAGGGTTAGGCTTAATCCTGATTTTGATTGGGATCTGGGGCGCGAACCGTGCGCTGCTCAAACCTTTTGAAACAGGTGGAAAGCCAGTCTGGGACACGCTTCAAAATTATCGTCAGCGGGAGAAAGGCATCAAAGTGGTTGTGATCGGTGGTGGGCATGGGCTTGCGGCGTTGTTGCGCGGCATAAAAGCATATACCCATAACATCACGGCAATCGTAACGGTGGCAGATGATGGCGGGTCGTCTGGAGAACTGCGGCGAGACCTGGGGGTTTTACCCCCGGGTGATATTCGCAATTGCTTGTCCGCTTTGAGCAGCGATGAAGCGCTGCTTTCTCAGGTCTTTCAGTACCGTTTTCATACAGGATCTGGTCTGGAAGGACATTCTCTCGGCAATCTTTTAATTACTGCGATGGGTGAAATCACCGGCAGTTTCGAAGAGGCGGTGGCAGAATCAGGGAGAGTATTGGCCATCTACGGGCAGGTGTTGCCTTCCACGCTGACAAACCTTCAACTTATCGGGGAAATACAGGAAAGCCCTGAGGAAGAAATCAGGGTTGTGCGCGGTGAATCCGAAATCACCGAAGCGCCTGGCAAAGTACAGAAAGTCTGGTTGGAACCCGATGGCGCTTTGGCCTACCCTCCTACTATTCAGGCTATTCTGAATGCCGATCTGATCCTGATTGGTCCTGGAAGTCTGTATACGAGCATTCTTCCGAACCTGTTGGTCAAAGATCTTACGGAGGCCATTCAGGCAAGCAAAGCGGAGACATACTTTATTTGTAATGTAGCCACTCAACGAGGCGAAACTGATGGCTTTAACGCCTCAGATCATGTGGCTGTGCTCGAACAACACGTCCAAAAGCGAATTTTTAACCTGGTCCTCTGTAATCGCAACTTCAAAGGTGAGTTGGGGCAGGGAACTGAATGGGTCGTGGCAGACAAGAAATTGCACGAAAATTATCGTGTCTACGAAGCCGACCTGGTGGATGACCTTTATCCCTGGCGACACA
>JBBAES010000184.1:0-2877 GCA_041655815.1 Anaerolineaceae bacterium | reverse complement strand
GCCTAACTTTACTTGTACAATTATTTCGACAGCTAGTTCTGTCATTGAGAGTTCCTCCTTGTGATGTCGCTATCCCAATTATGGCAGGAACTCTCTCTTTTTTTTGGTATTTAGTCAAATTTGAAACAGAAACCACCGAAGATATATTGATTGACAGTTTGCAAGTAGACCGCTAAACTAATTGAGGAAATAATTTAAAGGGAGTTAACCTATGAACTATCTAAGCAGGTTAACAACTCTTAAAACGCTCTGTACTGAAACACACACTGATTTATTAGTGATCTTTCGGAATATGTCCATTGCTCGTTTAGGGTGTAGGCTTACAGTTGCGAACATTAAGTGGCGTATTTCAGGGCAGCCTTTTTGTCGCCTGAATATATCTTCATTTTGCAATTCTAAAATATGAAGGGAAAGACTCTAACGAAATTTATGAATAGAAAAAACCTTAATGGGCGAAACCAAAAAAATAATTATGAATTTGAAGAAACTCTTCGAAATTATGCATTCCTTCCGACAGAAGAGTTGTTTGCGCGTCTGTCCACAACGCAGGATGGTCTGAGTGATGAAGAAGTTGAAAACAGACAGAGTGAGTTCGGTAAAAATATCATCACCGCAAGTAGTAAAAACACGACGCTACACAGGCTGAGGGAAGCAGTTATTAACCCTTTTAACATCATTTTGCTTCTGATTGCCGCAATCACTTATTTCACAGACGTTGTCTTGGCGCCGCAGCCAGACTATCTGACTGTCATTATCATTGTATCTTTAGTACTCCTGGCCAGCACAGTTGCTTTTGTGCAAAGTCAGCGCTCTCACAACGCAGCCGAAAGCCTTTCGAAAATGATTTCCAATAAAGCTGATGTCTGGCGAGATGGAAAGTTGATCGAAATCCTCATGGATGAGATCGTGCCTGGTGACATTGTGCGGCTTTCTGCAGGTGATATGCTGCCTGCAGATGTTCGTTTTATAACTTCAAAAGACACCTTCGTTGCACAATCGGCCCTGACAGGCGAATCAAACCCTGTAGAAAAATTCAGTGACATAGGAGATCGACGAGACCAGGGGTTAACTGATTTGCAAAACATCGGTTTTATGGGTTCCAATATTATTAGCGGGAGCGCCACAGCGGTTGTAATGGCCACTGGCGATAGCACCTATTTCGGGTCGATGGCAAAATCCCTTTCCGGTGACAGAGCGAGAACCAGCTTTGAACGAGGTGTGAGTTCGGTCAGTAATCTTTTAGTACGCATGATGCTGGTTATGGTGCCTGCTGTATTTCTGATAAATGTGTTTGCGAAGGGCGATTGGTCAAGCGCTCTCTTGTTTTCCATCAGCGTTGCGGTAGGGCTCACCCCAGAGATGCTTCCAGTGATTATGACCTCATCGCTGGCAAAAGGCGCTGTTTCCATGTCCAAGCGGAAGGTGATTGTTCGCAATCTCGACGCTATTCAGACTTTTGGGGAAATGGATGTTCTTTGCACCGATAAAACGGGGACATTAACTGAGGATAAGATCGTACTTGAAAGATACATGAACTTGCTCGGTGAGGAAGATGCCCGTATCCTGCGCTATGCTTACCTCAACAGCTATTTTCAAACCGGCCTTAAAAATCTAATTGATCTTGCCATTATTAACAGGGCTGTAAAAAAAGGACTTGAAGAATTACCAGAAGATTACACTCGTGTAGATGAAATTCCCTTTGATTTTTCTCGACGCAGAATGAGCGTGGTCCTGGCTGATAAAAGTGGTATCAGGCATCTAATTACTAAAGGCGCAGTGGAAGAAATGATTTCCATTTCGTCTTTTGTGGAAATGGATGGCCGCACATTGCCGATGGATGATGAAACCAGACGTGCTGCGCTTGATGTGTACGAAAAATATAATGCCGAGGGTCTGCGCATGGTTGCGGTCGCTAAGAAAGACGATGTGCCTGACAGCGATGCTTTCAGTGTCGCAGACGAGCAGGGCATGATATTAATCGGCTTTGTAGGCTTTCTCGATCCGCCTAAAGAGAGTGCAGCCGCTGCTATTGCCGCCCTTAAAGAACATGGTGTACGCACCGTTGTCCTGACCGGAGATAGCGAAGGTGTAGCCATCAAGGTTTGCCGCAAGGTGGGAGTAAAAACCTCTCCGCTTATATCTGGAAGTGCTGTTGACAGAATGGATGATCCCTCACTTTTAGAGGCAGTCGAAACCTGTGATTTATTTGCAAAACTCTCGCCGTCCCAAAAGGAACGAGTGGTAAAGGCGTTTCAGACTAGAGGGCATACCGTTGGCTATCTTGGTGATGGCATTAATGACGCGCTGGCTCTGCACCAGGCCGACGTGGGTATATCCGTAGACAGTGCTGTGGATATCGCTAAAGAAACCGCCGACATTATCTTGCTGGAGAAGGATTTGATGGTACTTGAGGAAGGCATCATTTATGGCCGTCGCACCTTTGGGAATATCATAAAATATATTAAAATGGCCTCAAGCGGTAATTTTGGAAATATGATTTCGGTAATTATCGCCAGCATTTTTCTTCCTTTTCTACCCATGTTGCCAGTACAGTTGTTGACACAAAACCTGTTAAACGATTTCTCTCAATTGGGGATGCCTTTCGACAGAGTGGACGAAGAATACATAAAAAGACCACGCAAATGGGAAACGCAGTCTATCAAATCATTTATGGCATATATGGGACCGCTTAGTTCGGTGTTTGACGTCCTTTGCTTTGCGGTTATGTGGTATGTGATCGGCGCAAACACTGTGGAATTATCGCCCCTGTTTCAAGCTGGATGGTTTGTATTCGGAACAGTTTCTCAGGTGCTGGTAATTCACGTGATTCGGACTGCGAAGATTCCTTTTCTACAGAGCCGGCCAACCGCTCCTCTC
>JBBAES010000183.1:0-2925 GCA_041655815.1 Anaerolineaceae bacterium | reverse complement strand
TTGCCATGGAAGTCGGCATGGACGAGCAGCAGATCGCGCTGGTCGAAAACGGCCGCGTGATTGAGTTTAAGCATGGCGAACTAAAACTGGGTGAACGTATCCCTGGTGGTTACGTTTTCGTGGATGGCACTGGCGTGGGTGACATCGACCGCTCCACCATACGCGATCGTGCATTACTCAGTCAGGACGGACTCATTTTGGTCAACTTATTCTTAAATAAAGAGAACGGCACCTATAAAGATGTCGAAATCTTCAGCCGCGGTTTTATCAAACAGGGCGAATCTGAAGAGCTGTTTGATGAATTGCGAAAGCGCATCCACCGGCTGACACTTTCACCTTCAAAAAATATGCAACGGGAAATCCAGGGCCTGGTCACATCGTATTTGAACGAAGAGACCAAACGCCGTCCGTTTATTTTTGTTTCAATCTCAAAGGTCTAACCATTTAATCCGGGTTGCTCCCCCACCCTTTATAGAAGGTGATCAGGGTCCAACCCGGTAGTATTACATCCAGATACCAGTGCCTCAATATGAATAAGAGCAAGTCATTTTGTGTCTTCAGTCCGCCAGACACAATAAATACTTTGTGCGTAATTATTGTCAGCTTAACCAACACCAGACCCTGAGGCTTTTGCTATAATCATGGGCAGCCCAACAAAGGAATCAGGTATGCCCAGAGAGTGCTGTCCAAGCGATAGAACTTGCCCGCAAGAAGGGTCTCAAAGTAGTTGTTGCCACTGGGCGCAACCTGACCGCAAACCGGGCAAGCCCGGTCGAAAAGATGGTATTTGATGGCTACCTGACCGTAAACGGACAGTATTGTTACTTGCCAGGTGGAAAGACGCTTCGCTTCGCCCCCTTCAAGCGCGAATGGGTTGAGGAAAGTATCCGTCTTGGTGGCGAAAACGGCTTTTTTGCCTCCTACCATCAGCGCAATCAGATTAGCATCAACGGTTTCGATGATGGCGTACGGAAATTCTACGAAGTCTTCAACAGCCCGGTTCCTGAAATTCTTTCCAATGAAGAAATCGACAAAGACGCGATTCTATCTATCGTCCCTTTTGTGCAGGAAGACTTGGATGATTTCCTGCGCCGGGCACTACCGGATTGTCAGGTGGTGCGCTGGAACCCACATTCTGTTGATCTGGCACCCAAATCTGGTGGAAAAGATGTGGGCATTCAGACCTTTTTAAACTATTTTGGACTTACCAAAGAGGAATGTCTGGCAATTGGTGATGGCGGTAACGACGTCAGCATGCTGAAAATGGCTGGTATTGGTGTGGCGGTCGGTGGGGCGCGTCCGGAAACAAAAGCTGCCGCTGATTACATCGCCCCCGAGGTTGACGATGACGCGATTTATAAAACCTTTCAACATTTTGGACTGATTTAACTGGCAAAGTAAGGTAAAGCTTCCCGGCGACGTGCCCTTTTGTTCAATTACAATTAGTCTATGAAAATCATATATAACATTTCCCAATGCGTTACCATGGCCGGCGGCCCTCGCCGCGGCGAGCGCCTGTCGGATCCTGCCATCCTGAACGACGCCGCGGTCGTGATTCGGGACGGCAAGTTCCTCGAAGTCGGTAATTCAGCCGAGCTGCTTTGGCGTTATCCGCTGGCAGAGCGTTTCGATGCTGATGGTATGGCAGTTGTGCCCGGCTTTGTTGACCCGCATACTCATCTTATCTGGGCGGGTGACCGCGCCAACGAGTTCGAAATGCGCCTGCAGGGCAAAACCTATATGGAGATCATGGCGGCAGGCGGTGGAATTTTAGCAACCCTGACCGCGACACGTAAGACTTCTTTGCAAGAACTGGTCGCCCAGTCCCTCGAACGGGCTCTGCGCGCTTTTAGTTATGGCACCACAACCATGGAAGCCAAGACCGGTTATGGACTTGACCTGGAAACTGAGTTCAAACAGCTGGAGGCCATCTTGCTGCTCAACCAGATCGGACCGCTCGAGATCGTCCCTACCTATATGGGCGCTCACGCCATTCCTCAGGAATATAAGGGCGATACCGCCGGATACACCAACTGGTTGTGTGAAGTCGCGCTTCCCGAAACAAAAAAATGGTGGCTCGAACATGCCCCTGACCAGGAGCTTCCTTTTGTGGATGTATTTTGTGAAAAGGGCGTCTTCGAACTGGAAGAAACCCGCCAGATCCTCACTGAAGCCGCAAGATTGGGCTTCCCAACCAAATTGCATGCAGACGAATTTGAAAACCTGGGCGGTGCCAGTCTCGCCGCTGAGCTGGGCGCGGTTTCTGCTGATCATCTGGTAAAGACCTCTTTGGAAGACATACGGCATCTTGCTCATTCTGAGACCGTGGCGGTCTCCTTACCCGGCACGCCATTTGGACTGGCTCAAAGCGAATACACCCCTGCCCGCGCGATTATTGCTGCCAACGGCTACCTTGCCCTGGCAACCGACCTGAACCCAGGTACGACCTGGAACGAATCGATGCAGTTTATCCAGGCGCTTTCCTGCCGTTATCTCAAGCTGACCCCGGCGGAAGCCATGGCTTCCTCGACCATCAACTCTGCTAAAGCAATCTCCAGAGATTATATGGTTGGGTCCATTGAGCCCGGCAAGCAGGCCGATTTACTGGTCCTTGACATGAACGACTACCGCCAACTCAGCTATCGCTATGGCACTAACCTGGTTCGGACAGTGGTTAAGAAGGGTCAGATTTACCGCAAATCGCTTCTCTAAGAAGACAGGGCCTTCTGCTTTTCTGGCACCGCCGTAGAGGCTTTGCGTGTAGCGCGCGTTCGTCACTTGACACTCAATTTCCAACCCGTTACCCCCTGATATAATCAAAAAATGATTATCAACAGGCTTAGAGCCCTACCATTCTGGTTAGTAGCGCTGGCGCTGGTCAGTTTTTCTGGCTGCCTGGTGGAAATCGAATTCCCGCCCACCAGA
>JBBAES010000182.1:0-2940 GCA_041655815.1 Anaerolineaceae bacterium | reverse complement strand
GTTTGCGGTCAGGTTGCGCCCAGTGGCAACAACTACTTTGAGACCCTTCTTGCGGGCAATTTCTATCGCCTGGACAGCACTCTCAGGGATTTCGTGTGTTGTCGGGCTGGTGAGCGTGTTATCGATGTCGGTGAAGATAGCTTTTATTTTGGGCATACCTGATTCCTTTGTTGGGCTGCCCATGATTATAGCAAAAGCCTCAGGGTAAGGAGCTGGTTAAGTTTACAATAATTATGCACAAAGTATTTATTGTGTCTGGCGCACCGAAGACACAAAGTGACTTGCTCTTATTCATGTTGAGGCACTGGTATCTGGACGTAATACTACCGGGTTGGACCCTGATCACCTTCTATCAAGGGTGGGGCGCAACCCGGATTAAATGGTTAGACCTTTGAGATTGAAACAAAAATAAACGGACGGCGTTTGGTCTCTTCGTTCAAATACGATGTGACCAGACCCTGGATTTCCCGTTGCATATTTTTTGAAGGTGAAAGTGTCAGCCGGTGGATGCGCTTTCGCAATTCATCGAACAGCTCTTCAGATTCGCCCTGTTTGATAAAACCGCGGCTGAGGATTTCGACATCTTTATAGGTGCCGTTCTCTTTATTTAAGAATAAGTTGACCAAAATGAGTCCGTCCTGACTGAGTAATGCACGATCGCGTATGGTGGAGCGGTCGATGTCACCCACGCCAGTGCCATCCACGAAAACGTAACCACCAGGGATACGTTCACCCAGTTTCAGTTCGCCATGCTTAAACTCAATCACGCGGCCGTTTTCGACCAGCGCGATCTGCTGCTCGTCCATGCCGACTTCCATGGCAAGGCGTTTATGCTGGCGGAGCATGCGGGTTTCGCCATGGATAGGGATCAGGTAACGTGGACGCACCAGGTGTAACAGGAGTTTCATTTCTTCCTGGCTGGCATGACCGGATACGTGCACATCTTCGATGGCGGAGTAAATTACATCAGCGCCTTGTTCCATCAGGCGGTTGATCGCGCGATAGACGCCTTCTTCGTTCCCGGGGATGGGCGAAGAGGAAAGGACAACCGTGTCACCTTCCTGAATAGAAAATTGGCGGTTAGTGTTGTTGGCGAGGCGACCAAGAATAGAAGTAGGTTCGCCCTGGGAACCAGTCACCAATAAAACTACTTTACTCGCTGGCATCGATAGGGCGACCTCGATGCCTACAACCTGGTTCTCCTCAAATTGCAGGTAGCCCAGTTCTTTGGCAATGCGAACGTTTTCGACCATGCTTAGACCAGTGAAACTAACCTTGCGGTCGAAACGTTTGGCTGTATCGAGCACCTGTTGGACGCGAGAAATTAAGCTGGCGAAAGTGGCAATGATGATGCGCCCTTTGGCTTTGCTAAAAACCCGGTCAAATGCTGCATCTATCACTCGTTCTGATGGCGTCCAGCCCGGTTGTTCAGCGTTGGTTGAATCAGCCAACAAAGCAAGCACACCCCGGCTTGATAGTTCAGCCAATTTGGCGTAATCTGTGGGTTGACCGTCGACAGGGGTATGGTCAAATTTGTAATCACCGGTGTGTACAATCAGGCCGGCAGGAGTTTCGATACCTAACCCGACACCGTCAGGGATAGAATGGCAAACGTGGATGAAATCCACTTTAAAATGACCGATTTGGACCGTTTCCCCAGCATGGACGTCGATCAACCTGGCTTCCTTGCCAGGGTAGCGACGATTGAGTTTGTTTTTGATCAGGCCGTTGTTGAGCGGTGTGGCGTAGACTGGGGCGTCTACGTGCTCAAGGAGGTGTCCAATGGCGCCAGAATGGTCTTCGTGACCATGGGTGATGATAATACCGACCACCTGGTCAGCACGATCCTTGACGTATTGGAAATCGGGAATGATATAGTCGATTCCGATCATATCGTTATCCGGGAACATCATCCCAACATCAACAACCAGTATCTGGTGGTCGTATTCATAGACAGTCATGTTCTTACCGACTTCACCCAGACCACCAAGAGGGATGATTCTTAATTTTTTATTTTTCATTATTATTCCTTATGTAATAGTTTAACCAGCGTCAGGCTGGATATTTTAAAGTTATGGAAACAAGCAAACAAGCTTATTCCCCCCTGAAAAGTATAGCATAAAGGAAGACAGAACACTATCTGCGCATAGAGAGATTGGTCTCTCATCAAGAAGCCATTTGGACAGCATGGGTTAATTTATCGTTTAGTCAAACCTTCCTAACCTAACAGAATAATTCTTGACTGCGTGACTGGAATGCGGGTATACTTTCTAAACTTGCCGAAGTGGCGGAACAGGCAGACGCGCACGACTCAAAATCGTGTACCCTCGGGTATGTGGGTTCGATTCCCACCTTCGGCATCAAGAAAGCCCCTCCAATTTTGGAGGGACTTTTTATTCCCCTGCATGTCTGAGGAGTTTTGTTTCTGCCCACAAAAAAAACCACAGGTGAAATAATTTTGGAAACGGAGAATAGTTCATAATTCAATAGCAGGATAAGGGTAATCAAGCAAGGGAGCAAAAAAATAGCACAATTAGAATTATTTGCGCAAAAAAGTAGTTGCCGTTTCAACTATCGCATGCTATAATAATTACTTATCCTTCTTAATTCGGAGTGCCGGCAGCAGGGGACCGGCGCAGAGAGATTGCCAGTAATAAGGGAGCAAATTAGTGGCAATCTTTTTTTTAATCAGATGCATGGAAGAAAACCACGCTAACCCCGTCTCCACCTTCGTTATCTTGACCCCTTTCCCATCTGGAAACAAAGCCAGAATGCCGCAAAGTTTCGCGAACGGTTTCGCGCAACGCTCCTGTTCCCTTGCCATGGATGACGCGCACAAAGGGCAAGCCCGAGCTAAAGGCGCGTTCCAGGTATGGGTCGAGTTGGTCCAGAGCGTCCTCCACACGCAATCCGCGCAGGTCTAACTCCATGTTAGCCCCA
>JBBAES010000181.1:0-2964 GCA_041655815.1 Anaerolineaceae bacterium | reverse complement strand
TGTTCTCAGCCATAGTATTCCTTTATTGCAGTACTTTAAGGACCCTTCTCGAAAGAGTTCCTCAATAAAGCATAGCAATAAAGCTTGTGAGCAGATAATTTATGTATAAGCTGTGAAGCCTGGTTAGGCAGATAAATCGGAGGTTTGGATGCCCGTTTCAATGCCAGAACGGCACAAGTCCGAGCCATTCACAAGCAGGTGCGATTATATAGAAGCGGCACAATTTCGCTCCCGAAGATGCCAGGCAATAGCACGAGATAGAATGGCACGAGGCCATGCCCTGCGCAATAGGGCTAATTACCTGTTAATACTTGACATTCAAGGCTTAAAGTTGTATCCTTAAGGCGAACGTTCGCTTAGAGAGGTTGTGCCCACCACAATGTTCAAACCAGTAACTCTAAAAGAGGTCGCGGCCAAAGCAGGAGTCAGTTATCAAACTGTCTCCAAGGTCATCAATAATAAGGCCAAAGTTTCACCAGAAACCGAACAACGGATCTGGGACGCCGTTGCTGAGTTGAATTACACCCCCAATTACAGCGGACGCAGCCTGCGCCAGCAGCGCAGCAAAACCATCGGTTACACTTGGGAGCCTTCCCCCCAAGATCAAGCCAACCCAATCCTCGACGAGTTTCTACAAAGCATGTTTCACGCTGCTGAAGGAAAGGGCTACTACCTGCTCAGTTTCCCCTTCCATACTGAAGAGAAGAAACTGCTGGATACTTATCGCGAACTGTACTACACCGGAAGGGTAGACGGGTTCGTGCTTTCACGGCTCAATTACGGTGAAGCTTCTGTTCCCTATTTATTACAGCGCAATATTCCTTTCGTCGCTTTCGGGCGGCTGGAAGAGGACGACCATTCTTTTCCGTACATGGATGTGGACGGCGCCAGGGGCATCGCCCAGGCCGTAGAACATCTGATAGAGCTCGGACATCGAAAGATCGCCGCGCTGGCATGGCCAGACGATTCACGCGTTGGCAATAACCGGCTGGAGGGTTACTTCAGCGGGTTAACCAAAGCCGGTCTGGCAACAGACCCCCGGCTGGTTGTCAGAGGTGAAGGCACTGCCGAAGTAGGTTCTGAGGCTACCGGCCATTTGTTGAGCCTGCCTGAGGAGATAAGACCAACAGCGATCGTCAGCATGAATGACCTGATGGCTATTGGCGCCATGCAAGCTGTGCGCAATGCCGGCCTGCAGCCAGGTCGGGACATCGGTGTGACTGGTTTTGATGACACGCCAACCGCTCGCTACCTGACCCCACCCTTAACCAGCATTAATCAACCTGTTTCTGCCATAGGCAAAAACCTGATGAAGCGTTTAATTGAATTGCTTGAAACTGGCTCTTATCCGGAGCCAAAATGCGAGCTTGTAGCTCCAAGTCTTGTGGTGCGTGAGTCGACCGCAGGCTATCGGCCAGCCAGCTGATAAGCATGAAAGGAGCAGATGAGGGAAAAAAGACAGACACGTTGGATAAGCAGGAGAACACCTCTAAATAACGAGGTGAAAACTGAACCGGCCAAAATGAAGAGACCGGAAAATAACATCATCGCAAAAGGAGAAAGATGAAAAAGAAATTTAGTTTATTGTCACTTTTGATCATTGTTTCAATGATCCTGGCTGCTTGTGGAACCACCACCACGCCAGAACCCGCCAAACCCCCTGTAGTTGAACAACCTGGAGTTGAGGAACCTGTAGTTGAGGAACCCGTAGTTGAGCAACCCATAGATCAAGGGGCCTGCCCGTTAGCTGTTGAAGACGGTGCTGTGATCACATTCTCAGGTTGGGGTGATGAATCCGAGCAGAAGGTCTATCGTGACAGCATAGAACGCTTCAAGGGCGTTTGCCCCAATGTCACCGTTAACTACATTCCAGTCCCGGCTGACTTCCAGACAAAAATGAAAGCTCAGATGGCTGGCGGTTCTGCGCCTGATCTGCTCTATATTGACGATCAGCTCATGACTGCCTTTGCACCCACCGAGCAAATTATGTCCCTGGACGAGCTGATGGCGGAGGCCGGTGTCAGCACGGATGATTTTGTGGACAGCTTGATGCCGATTTATCAAATGGATGGTAAAACCTACGCGCTCCCCAAAGACTGGGGTTCACTTGGTTTAGTCTACTTGCCTGAAGCCTTCGCCGATGCAGGTATCGAAGAACCGACATCTGACTGGACCTGGGACGATGTTCGCGAGGCAGCCAATATTATTGCCGATAAGGGCAACTACGGCGGCTTCTGCATGGGCGCAGACTGGGCTCGGTTCCTGCCGTTCGCGCTGTCTTACGGCGGCACTTTCGCCACCCCAGACTACCAAACCGCCATGCTCGACAGCCCCGAGGTAATCGCAGCAGCTACTTTTGTTGCTGATATGTTCGAAGAAGGCAGCCTGGTACGCCCTGCTGATCTCAGCACTGGTTGGTGCGGTGAGGCCATCGGTTTGAAAGCCGTTGGAATGACGACCGAAGGTGGCTGGATGGTCAATGCCATGAACACCACTTACCCGGATGTGGAATGGAAAGCAGTCGAAATTCCTGCCGGACCAGTCACAAAGGCTGACGTGATCTTCGTAAACGGTATTGGCGTGAACGCTGCCACCAAATTCCCCCGCGCTGCTGCGGCATTCCTGTTCTACGTGACCGGTTATGACAACCAGGAAGAAATTGTGAAGACGGGCTTTGCTTACAGCACCCATCCCGAACAGGCTGACCTGATCATCGACGAAAATGACAAGGCTATTGCCCAGGGCGGTTTGCTGGCCGATTCTGTGGTTGCCTTCTGGGGCCCCAATACCGGTAAGGTGAACGATGCCGTTTCCCAGGCCCTCGAAAGAATCTTCCTCGGTGACCAAAACGTTCAAGAAGCCTTCACACAGGCTCAAACTGAGGCTCAGACGGTTCTGACCGAGTAGTTTTGTATCTCTGCCACAGGTGGAGATTAACATTTCCGTATAACAAGACCTGGGTTT
>JBBAES010000180.1:0-3003 GCA_041655815.1 Anaerolineaceae bacterium | reverse complement strand
CGTGATCCCGCCAACTTCACCGCCGGCGACATTGGTATCCCTAATCGCATCTAACAGCGTAGTTTTACCGTGATCAACGTGCCCCAAAATTGTTACCACCGGAGGGCGTGGGCTGAGTTTTTCAGCGTCTTCGCCCAGTATCACACGGCGCCAGAGCGGCATTTCGCCGAGTTCTTCAACTTCCTCTTCTTCTTGTTCAAGTTGTGGTTCGAATCCCAGCTCAGTCGCGACCACAGCAGCAGTATCAAAATCGATAGTCTGATTAATGCTGGCCATGACTCCGTTTGACATCAGGATTTTAATTACCTGAACTGCGCTATCGTCCAGCATGCTGGCCAACTCACGCACTGTAATACTATACGGTAACTGGATGATTTTATCTTCTTTATTGCCCATTAATACCTCCTTATGATATCGCAGCAATCCCCTTACAAAACGGTAACGGTATTATGAGCAAACTGTCGGCTGACAATCAGGCCATCGTGTGATCCTCGTCAGAAGTTCTTACTGCCTTGAGTTCTTCATTTTCTGAAGTTCCTTCCGGCAGGTCTTCCATATAGGCTCGTAATCCGGCCAGGTCCTGCTCCTGAATCGTTGTCCGTAATGCTTTTGCCAATGATCCTTTTAACCCTTTGATCCAACAGCTCTTTTGGTCGTGCAGATAAGCTCCACGGCCAGGCAGCCTGCCACTAAGGTCGATCCTGACACCCTCTTCGGTCCTGACCAGTCTGATGAGGTTCCGTTTGGGCAGAACTTCCCGACAGCCTATACAGGTTCGCTGAGGAATGTGCTTGGGTTTAGGTTTATTTTTTGCTGCCACCTTTATTGCTTTCTCTACAAAAGCGTTTTTTGTCTAAGACCCATGTCTGGGCTTACTCACTGCCCTTTCCAGGAGTAACCTGGCTCAGGCAGTGTTTTTTACCAATTTTCCCATTCCTCATCACTCTTACGATGAGTGTAACGGACCACATCTGTGTCCTGATCTGGGTCGTATTCAACAGTGTAACCGCGGCGTTTCTTGCCCTTCTTCTTAGAAGGCATCATCTGTCCATGCTCATCATCTTCAACTGGGATGGCTTTGTCGCGCAGCATGGTATCCATACGGAAGAGTTCCTCAAAGCTCTTTTCCTCAGAATCGTCGATTTCAGCTTTAACCTGTTCTTCTTCAACTTCCTCTGATTCCAGTTCAGCTTTTTCTTGCGCTTCTTCCTGGATGGGTTCTTGTTCGACTTCAACTTCAACCATCTCTTCGACTGTTTCAACTTCAGCTACTTCCACCTCAGCGACCGCTTCCACAGGGCTCGCTTCGATGCTCTCAACAGCTTCCTCAACTTCAATTGCCGGGAATTTATAGCTGGTGACTGCATTCAGGATTTCTTCATAATATTTTGGACCGATACCATTGAAGCCTAAAATTGCGTCTGGGTCGGTGCGAACCGCAAAGATCAAGTCGCCAAAGGTCTCGAGGTTGTTTTCCTGAAGGATAACCAGGATATGCTCTTTGATTCCAGGCACATCGTAAATTGAGATATCAAAGGCACGAGGATCAATACTCTCTCTGATAGCCTTGAGCTCAGCAATGTGGGCATCAACTTCTTCCTTCCGGTCAGCCTCTCCACGTCGTTCCACCCGATCGACAAAACGCCCAATCAGAGCGCTGTCATCCAGGTTGAGGACACGACCATCAGATTTGGCTTGCAAAAGTTCTTCGACACGAGTCATCGTGTCAGCTTCAGCTTTAGCAAGTTCTGCCAAACTGCTGTCTCCACGTAACTTGAGCAGGGCTTTGGCTGCCGCTTCGGAAACACTCATAATGTCGATTCGCCAGCCGGTCAGTTTAGCAGCCAGGCGGGCATTTTGACCTTCACGGCCAATGGCCAGGCTAAGCTGATCTTCCGGCACAACCACAGTTGCGGTCTTATGTTCGGTAAAGGAAGGGTTCAGGTAAACCCCAACAACCCGGGCAGGGCTGATCGCTTTACTGATGTAAACAGCTGTGTCTTGGTTCCATTCAATTACATCAATTTTTTCATCGTGCAGTTCACGGACGATTGCCTGGATGCGAACTCCACGCTGCCCGACACAAGCTCCTACGGGGTCGATCCCTTGCTGGGTAGCAGAGACGGCCACTTTGGCGCGCTGTCCGGGTTCGCGGGCAATCGAGCGGATCTCGACAATGCCGTGGTAAATTTCAGGAACTTCGTTCTCGAGCAAACGACGTAAAAAGTTTCGATGTGCACGCGAAAGTTCGATCTGAAGACCTCTGGGAGTGTCTTCAACGCTGACCACGTAAGCACGGATGCGGTCATGAATGCGAAAACGCTCACTTGGAATCATTTCTTTTCTTTGCATGGTCCCTTCAGCCTTTAAATCCAGGCCGATTGACGCCTGGCGAGAATTCACCGCCTGGACAATACCACTGGTGATCTCCCCAACCTGCTTGCTGAAATGTTCATATTGACGCTGTTTTTCGGCATCGCGAATTCGCTGTTGAATAGCCTGCCTGGCAGTCTGTGCCGCAATCCGACCGAAATTCTCTGGGGTCGATTCAACCATCACAAGATCTCCAATTTCGCAATCGGGATGGACCTTGCGAGCGTCTTCCAGTAAGACCTCGGTACGGTAGTCGGTGATGCTGTCTGAAACTTCTTTTTCCACAAATACGCTGACATTGCCTGTGTCAAAGTCCATTTCTACCTGAACATCCTGGGCGGCAGAAGACCCAACGGTCTTACGGTACGCGGAAACCATAGCCGATTCAAGGGCGGCCAGGATTACTTCCCGAGGTAAGCCTTTGTCCTCCAGGACTTCATTGAAGGCTAATGCAAATTCGCTTTTCATGTCTTTCTTTCTCCAAAATAAAATACTGTCTCAGTTCTAAATAAAAAAGTGGACTTCTGCCCACTTTTCGGATTGAAAAGTATTAAACTGACTAACAACAAAATAATAACACAGGGAGGGTCAGAAATCAAGCCATTTTTATATCGAAAGTGTGAGGAGGTC
>JBBAES010000179.1:0-3023 GCA_041655815.1 Anaerolineaceae bacterium | reverse complement strand
ACCATCCTGGCCGTTCTCCGCACTGATCGCGGTAAATCCATGATGACGCAGATAGTCCTGCAGGATTTTATTGAGGTTTTTCTCATCCTCGACAATTAATATTTTTTGCATTATTTCCATTGTATATATATTATAATGGCTTTATTATCCCACATTAACTACTCCAAATCTAAATAATTTCTACATAAGATATCAATATCAAACCGATAGTATAGTGACACCTTCACAATGATGTGATGGAAGAATGGTAACAAGGAGTATAAAAAATGAAAAAGAAAAATCTGACCTTTGCAATTATCGTCCTGGTGATTGGGGTCTTCGCTTTCGGCGCAGCCGGTAGTGCTTTCGCCCAAACCAGTACACCTGAAGTTGAGGATGCTCTTCCCGCTCCGCAGGTGTTCCGTCAGAGATTTGAGCAACGCAATGAAAAGCGTCAGGAAATTTGTGCCGCCTTTGGCGATGAGATTCCTGAACAAATGCGGCAAATTTGCGACGGCAGTTTTGTCGGCAACCAGTTTGGCTTTGGCTTTGGTCCTGGCGACGGAACTTGCGATGCTGATGGCGATGGCATCCCCGATCAATTGAGATTGCGCGATGGCAGCGGTGAAGGCTTTCATCATGGAATGGGCATGATGGGCCGTGGTTTTGGCTTCGGCGATAGAAATCGCGATGCTGATGGCGATGGCGTTCCCGACCAGTTAAGATTGCGTGATAGCAACGGTGAAGGCTCTCATCATGGTATGGGCATGATGGGCCGTGGTTTCGGCGCTAGTAACGGCGAAGGAACAGGATTCGGGCAACAGTTACGTGATGGTACAGGACTATTTGAGTGCCCTTACCAGGGTGACTGATCGCTAACTGAGATATAGCAACCCCGCCTGAATAATTCAGGCGGGGTTTTCATTTCCATTTAATAACGCAATTCACTTTGCAAAGGCTTTTGTTTGACGAAATTGCAGGGAAATTGAAATTCAGGTTATGATGCCAAGCATCATAGAGGAGTTTTCAGAGCCAATGCCCCCCAGGCGGTTTGTAGGATTACACTACATATTGGACAGTGAAGATTAAATAGAATAGCAGGAAGTGGAAACATCCGTTATTGTTATTGTGCTGAAACAAAGCAATAAGGAGAACCACAACCTGCCATGGATAAGATAACACAAGATATGAATTACAGACACTCTTTGGTGAAATATGCCCTTAGCCAGGGAGTCAACAAAGCTTCACGCAAATACGATAAAAGCCGCAGTTACATTTATTTTTGGCTGAAGCGCTACAATGGCGATATCAGCTCATTGGCTTGCAGGTCAAGGCGACCAAAGCATCACCCCCAGGAACACACTCAGGAAGAGATAGCACTGATACACCTCTATCAGAAACGGAATAAAGAACTGGGGTTATACGAACTTTGGTTCAAGCTAAGGAAACAGGGCTACACACGCCATTATGTCAGCCTGTTCCGGGTAATGCGACGAGAAGGTCTGGTCCGGCAAAAGACGGACAAAAAGAAGAAATACGAAGCGCAAGCTTATGAACAGATGCAGTATGCTGGTGAGAGGATCCAGGTAGATGTCAAAGTGGTGCCCAGAGGCTGTATCGAGGATCAGAATTGGAAACGGTATTACCAATACACTGCTATCGATGAATACAGCCGTTTGAGATACCTGGAAGCTTTTCAAACCGCAGACACTTTTTCTTCGGCCACCTTTATTGAGCATGCCATCAGCTGGTTCAAGCAGAAAGGGATTCCAGTTGAATGTGTACAAACCGATAACGGTGTTGAATTTACCAAGCGCTTTCTAAAGACGAAAGACGAGCAAAACAAGAGTTTGTTTGAGACCCTTTTAGCTCAAAAAGGAATCAGACACAAACTGATCAAGCCCTATACACCAAGACATAACGGGAAAGTAGAGCGAAGTCACAAGGAGGACCAGAAGCGTTTATATAACCGGGCAAAATTCTATTCATTTGAGGATTTCAAGAAACAACTGAGAAGACACAATCAGCGTACTAACAATATACCGATGCGCCCACTCAAGTTCTTATCCCTCTTCAATTCTTATCACTGAATGTCCAATATGTTTGACAATCCTACAAATAATTAAGCCTCGTTTTTAGAACCAATCAATGAATATGGTAGAATAGTGGATCATCAGACTCAACGGCCCTGAGTAGAGGAAAAGTGCTAAGGTGCTAATGCCAAGGAGCCAATTAAATTTGATTTTCCTTCCCTTCTCAAGAATTTTACTAATAAGTATATAGAAAACCCCGATAACAGGAAACAAATACCTGCCATGCATACCAATCTGCTTGAATCCATAAATTAATTCCGAATTATAGTTTATAAGTAACAATACAATGCCATATAACACAAAGAGAGTTGCAAAGGCAACAAAAATAGTACCAGGCTGTTTGGGTAAAACTCTAATCCCTACCATAAGATAAGATAAATAAAGGATATAAAACAGAACAATACTGTGGCTTGGAAAGTAACTCCGATGAGCTAATATTCCGTATATTCTGTAAAGAATGTTGGGGATCCAAGAGTAGAAAACATATTCCACCGGATCAAGATATCCTTCTTCAATGCTTTCTCTAATCGATAGTTTTTCTGGGAAAGCCAATTCTTGGTAACGTTTAGCAAAACCACTTGTCTGACATAGGTTCTCATCTAACACTTGTTCGCATGTTGGAGTTACTGACCTATATGCAATCAAGTTATATCCATATAGCGCTATGTTTGTCACCACTACTCCCAAGGCAATAAGGATCAAAATTCCTTGTCTTTTTTCAAATTTAATTCTATAAAATTCATTTTTACGGCTTAAAACCAAGTAAATCCACCAAGAAACCAGACCAAAGGCAAGAGGAAGCGCAGAATACTTCACAAGGCAAGCAAGACCAACTGAAATTATCATTAATATACTATTTCTCGTAAAATCCTTACCCAGGAAAGTACATGTAAAAAAGTAAATTGCTGCAAATGAAAAAAAGTTCGCAAGATTATCGTAGCTAACTGCGCC
>JBBAES010000178.1:0-3034 GCA_041655815.1 Anaerolineaceae bacterium | reverse complement strand
TGGACGAATTTGTCCAGCTTCAGGCAGACCGAATGCCCCTGCTCGCGAGTGCTGCCCACACGGAAAATCTCGTTGTCGTTCTCTTCCCCGAAGATTTCAGCGATGTCAGCCTGGTCGGCAAGTTTAACCGGCGCATGATGGTTGGGAATGGTCTTGACTGTGATAGGGGCTGACTCTTCGTTATGTTCCTTACGCCAGGCTGAGTATTCCAGAGAATCCAGTTCAGGGCCTTTTTCCATCATCAGGACTGGCATGACTGCCAGATTGGTGTAGAGCGTCTGACTGTTGAGGTATTCTGCGAGGTAGGGCGCGAAACGCTGGGCGTTGAGCTGGCTGGCATATTGCTCGTCAATCGCCATGAGGCGCAGGTCGGTTACCAGTCCATAGAAGCGCCAGTTATTGCTATTGATGACCACAAAGGCACCTTCCTGGACCAATTGTGGAGAAACGGTCAGACGCACCTGCAGGTTGGCTTCCAGACCTCCGCCAATCACAAAGCCGATTGGGAGCGAGGGGTCGAGTGCGGATTGGGTGAGGTTTTCCATTTTATTCACGCTCCAGTTCGGTCAAAACGTCCAGCACATTGGTGAGACGCTGGTAATCATCGCGTAAAAGGGTGATCAGTTTCTGGCAGGCCTGTTCGTACCAGGTAGTGTCATCTCCTGTTTCGTGGGCTTTTTTCGCCTGACTAAAATGGGCGGCAAGCAGTTCTTCCACTGGTTGGTCGAGCAGGCGCAGGATGTGGCGCAAATAGGCCTGGTCGTTGAGTGAGGTGAAACAGCGGACCTCTTTCTCGTCACAGAGATGCAGTTCATCGAGGCTAAGCGGTGGACGGGGCGGCAGGCGATGGGAGATTTGCCCGTTTTGGGCGTAACCGACCGTCAGAACATGGATTTCAACCGGTAGATTGCGGTTATAGCGATTGTCGGCGGTGTATTCCGTGGGAATGCTGACCCCCGAGACCAGTTGGCGAACAAGACTGTCATCATTGATCAGGATATTGGTGATCAGACCGTAGATCTCGCTTTGGTCTTCCAGTTTGACCTTTACCAGGGCGCCAAGGGCGGGGGTGTCCAGTTCGCGCACGCGGCAGCCAGCCACAAAACTGCCATTTTCAGCCCGCAAGAGCTTGCCGATGGGGATGCTTTTTTGTGTTTCGCTCATTTCAGACCTTTCAAATAGTCCTTGTTTGACCGGTAACCGGTGATATTGCTGTCTTCTGACAATTTGGAGAGGAGCAGGTTTTCGATTTCCTCGTATTCAGCTTGTTTAACTACTGCCAGTTCATGGGCGCGATGGAGCGAATAGGGGTAGGGATGAGAATCGAGCACCTGAGCGTCATTATAAAGGACGGCATGGATCAAGGCGACCAAATCTGGTTGTTGAGAGATCCAATAAGGGATTTCGACCCTTGCCAACCAGGGGTGGGCTCGCGTGCTGCTGACATTGAGATAGAAGAAAGCCACCCGCAGCCGGTTGCCAGTATCCTCTCGCCGTTTGGAAATGATTTCGAACAGGGCTGAGCGATCTCCCGGTGCGATCCGGTCTGCCAACAAGAGGCGGTCACTTACACGGATTTTTTTGGATTTCTGTTGAAGCGGGACATTCCCCTGCACCTGGTTAAAAACATCGAGCATATTGTGGAGCATTGCGGAACCTGGCTTGTCGATATAACCGGCGCTCAGAATGCCCTCCTGCTCCAGTTGCTGGTCAAGTTGATAAACTTCTTTCTGGGCGGTTTGAGCCTTTTTGCCCTGGATATCACTGCGATAAAAGATGTCCAGCGGACCATCAGTGATGGTTAAGACCGGACGGGGAAGGTCGGGGCTGATCCCCTCGCGAATCAAAGAGCGTTCACGAAGATCGCGAACCAAAGCGATGTCGTCATCACCAATCAGCGAGCCGTCATCACGGAAGGTGTCGACATGGTCGAGCAATTCAGAAATCAACTTGATTGCTGGAGGTTGCCCACTGCCAAAGCGGACGGTCAGGATGCCGATATTGATCAGTCCGAACTGGAGGGCGCGATGGCGGCTGGGAACGATTTGGGAACCGTCAGCCGTGAGCAGGGTGTAGTTTGCGGGCAAGGCCGGCAGGGAGAAACTTGCCAGGGGGTCTTCCTGCAGCGGTTTTGCCAGATAAAGTTTCGGCAAGCTTTCTTGAGCCAGGTCAATCATCTGGCGCAGTCGTTGCGGGTCTGAGCAGGCCTGACAAAACAGTTGCTCGAGTTGGCTGGCCGTTTTTCTGCTTTCGAGCAGCCAGTTTTGGGCTTGTTGGGCATAGCGGCTGGCGTTTGCTTCAACCGAGGCATAATTTATTGGCATGGAGACTCCGGCAGGAATGAGAAAAACCAAATCATGAGGTTATTATAACTATGAACAGGCTTGAAGGTGGAACAAAATGAATTTGCTCAGCGTCTATAGAGTGAAGAAAGATTCTCAAGGAGAAAATAATGAAAAACAAAACTTTAACCTATGCACTTCCTGTTCTATTAATTGTCAGCCTGATTGTCGGAGCTTGTCAAGCATTGCCCCCGGCGAATGCCCAAAATACCTTAACCCCCTCCGAGTCTGCAGGCAGTCTGCGAACTGTCGCAGTCACTGGAACCGGTGAGGTTATCCTGGTGCCAGACATGGCCTATATCAACGTTGGTATTCACACTGAAGCGGAAGATGTTACCTCCGCAGTAACCGCCAATAACCGGCAAGCTGCTGCGATCACTGCCGCGATAGAAGACAAGGGCGTGGTCGAGGAAGATATTCAGACCTCGAATTTTAACGTCTACTCGACGACCCGCTATGACAATAATGGCAATGTTGTCGGAACCAGCTATGTCGTAGACAACACCCTCTATATTGTCGTGCGCGAACTGTCCGACCTGAGTGAGATTTTGGACGCTGCTTTGAGCGCTGGCGCGAATCAGATTTATGGCATCAACTTTGATATTTCTGATCGCCAGGGCGCATTTGCAAGAGCTCGCGAACTGGCTGTTAAGGATGCTGAAGCCAAGGCTCAGGCGGTAGCAGAAACCGCT
>JBBAES010000177.1:0-3041 GCA_041655815.1 Anaerolineaceae bacterium | reverse complement strand
CATCACCATTGGGGTCCATCGCCCATTCGATCGCGTCGACCACAAGATTAGTAGAACCTTCCGCTCCAAACACCTTAAGTGCGTAGAGCAGTGCGCCTGGTGCTACTCCAGTTCCATAACCGGCATCCACACCCGCAATTGTCGATGACACATGGGTGCCATGACCAGCTTCGTCCAGTGGATCTTCATCGGGAGTCGGGATTGATGAACCAGATTCTCCACTAGCATCATAGTCTGTCCCAGCAAAGTCGTAACCACCAATCACTTTAGGTGTAGGGAATGTACCAGGCTCAACCATATCAGGGTCGTTTAGTACGTATGCATTCGGATCTCCCAAAGTACCAAACATAGCGTGGGTATAGTCAATACCAGTATCGATAACAGCGACGCGGATAGATTCCCCTGTATAACCAGTGTCGCCCATACTATGAACGAGATCGGCTCCTATCAAAGGAACGCTTGCAGAAAGATCCACCGTGTGTTCGGGAGCCCGTGTGACCGATTTCACACCAGGCAAATTTCGGAGTATAACGAGATCTTTATAAGCAACTTGCGCCATAAATCCGTTTAATACTTTTGTGTATCGACCCATCACAACAGCATCAATTCCCTTGATACGTATTTGATTGATGATGGAATCTTGAGCTGATTCCAATTGACTGCTATAGCTTAGCTGATTGACCTGGATACCTGGTTTCTGCATTTGCATGATTAATCCAGGTTGTTCCAATTGAACAATTACTGTGATAGGCAGATTGGCATATTCCATTAATGCATAGGGAATAGGACCTTTATTCATTGCGAGGAATTCCTCAATCGGCATACCGTCTTTAAATAAATCTTGAATTTCCTGAGAAACCAATTCGGGTTCAGGACGGGAAGGGGTTTCTAGAGTTGGGGGTACCCGGTCGGCGACCGTCCCAGTCGGAGCGCTTGCCATAACTGGAGAAAACGCCATACTCACGAGCAAACCAAAAGTTAATAAGAGAAAAAACATCTTTTTCATAACAGAAATACCTCCATCTTTATTGGGTTTTGGCTAATATTGAGTTACACATTACCTGTTGCTCGATTTTCACCTCCTCATTATGTCAGCAACTCATTCTAAAAAACAGTTTCGTCGTCGTGGTACCAGAATTACACAATACATATTATACCTTTAATCGGATCCTATGAGTGTCTTTTCCTCAATAAATCCTTTTTCTATCCTATGAAATCGTTTTAGAGTATTATAAAAGTAAAGGACAATCGCTTCTTTTTTTATAATAGTCGATACAAAGTCACATTTATTATACTTGAACCCATCTAAAGCAGGAAGTAAACGGACATATCGGAGTGGGGAAATTGTAATTTATGTGATTGAAGCAACCCACATTATGATTTGCTCATAAGAAATGAATCCAAGCACTTTAACTCATTGACAAGGTATTATCCTCGATCGCGGATCGATAATCTCTAATCAAAGAGTATAATTAACTCAGTTATCATTTCGGAGATTAAATGGCTACAGGTCCTACGAATAAGAAAAAAACTACAAGCAGAAAACCTTCAACTCGAAGGAGCGGTCCTCAACGTTCGAGCAAAACCAAAACAGCGGCAAAACCCCGAACGAGCCGCTCCACCTCTGCTAAACGGACCACAAGCACACCTCGCAATTCAAAATTAACAAAATCCAGCCAAAAATCATCACAAACTCCTCGCACTCCACTTTCAGCTGAGCGAAAAGCAGATATCACTGGCATAGTATTGATCGTGATCGGGTTGTTGACTCTGCTGAGTGCCCTGACCGCCCAATCTGGTCAGCTGACCCGCTGGTGGACAAATTTCCTTCAAACCGGTATTGGCTGGGGTGCCTACGCCTTACCTTTAATTCTGTTGGTTCTGGGTGCCTGGTTTTTGTTATCGAGGGTGGAACACCTCCCTAAAATCAACCTGGAACGGATTGCAGGCGTCCTTCTTTTCTTCCTTAATCTTCTGGTCTGGTTCGAATTGATCGATCAGAGTTTCTCTCAAACTGGTGACCCCGGTGGAGGTGGGTTGATCGGCGGCGCTATCTACCAGGCTTTTGCAGCCATGCTCGGAAAAGCCGGCACGGCCATCGTGCTGATCGCCTGGCTGTTGATATCGCTGGTGCTGCTGATTGACCTCTCGATGGCAGACCTGGCAACCTGGATAACCCAAAAACTAAGTGACATTAAAAATAAGATCGACGAAGATATCCGCGCTAAACGCCTGGCAAGGGCACAAGAGAAGGCTGAAGCGTTGCTTCAGGCAGAAACCTCTTCCCCCACCGCACCAACAGCGACCACAGCCCTAGCTTACCAATCGGCTCAAACGCCTGTGCGGTCCGACGCGCTCGAGGACGGCGAAGGAAACGGGCCGGAATGGCGAATGCCTGTGCCCTCTGAACTGCTCGACCCAGTCCAGGCTGCGCCGATAGACGTGGAATCAGATGAAGATCGCGCCCGTGTGATCGAAGAGACGCTGCGTTCTTTCAACGCCCCCGCCAAGGTGGTTGAGATTCGCCGCGGTCCTGCCATCACCATGTTCGGGGTCGAACCAGAGTATCTCGAATCCCGGGGGGGGAAAACCAAGGTACGTGTCAGCAATATCGTGCGACTGGCAGATGACCTTGCCATGGCTCTGAAAGCCTCCCGCATCCGCATGCAGGCACCCGTGCCCGGCAAAGGGTATGTGGGTGTCGAAGTACCTAATATCAAAACTGCCATGGTGTCCATGCTCGAAGTGGTGGCAAGCCCTCAATTCATCGGTCATCCATCTTCGCTCAAGTTTGCCCTCGGGAAAGACGTGACTGGCAAGCCCTTCACAGCCGACCTCTCCTCGATGCCGCATCTGCTTGTTGCCGGAACGACCGGTTCTGGTAAATCGGTTTGCGTCAACTCAATTTTGACCGGTTTTTTGCTGAACCTCTCACCTGATCAATTGCGCTTGATTCTGGTAGATCCAAAAAGAGTCGAACTGAATGTTTATAACGGTATCCCCCATTTGTTGGCCGATGTGATCGTGGATGCTGAGAAAGT
>JBBAES010000176.1:0-3091 GCA_041655815.1 Anaerolineaceae bacterium | reverse complement strand
AGTAACTATAACGAGTGAATGCAAGAGAAGTATTAATATCGGGTTGGAAATTTATTGATAGAGGTCACAAACACCTTGCGAACAAGATTAGCTTACTCACCCCTACTCCCAACAGAGAATAAGTATGCCAACGGACGTCAGATCAGTTCCTCGCAAAACACCACTGACGCTTTCCAAGCAAGCTCCGACTTCTTGAGAAGTCATTTTGTGATCAGCTTTTTTTCCAGCATTCTTAGGCCAGAATGCTGGTTTTGACCCAGCTGTACTTACTCTTCCAGTGCCTCTTTCCAGGCGCCAATGACCTTACGGTTGCGTTTTTCCAGCGTTTGGGTCATGCGTTGGATCTTAGTAATGATGGCTGCAACTTGCCATCCGTTTTCTGCGATGGTATCCTGGACTGCCTTGAGTGTCTTTGAGCTGAGTTTAGATTGCGCTAACATGTCGACCAGATGCCAGGCTGAGTGAGCGCCCCTTAAAACCTTCTCAGTGATGTCTTCCAATTTCCCTAGCACTTCCTTCATCATGCGCTGACCGGCAAGCAGGTCAGCCGCTTCGATATACACCCGGTTGATCGGTTCTGTGCCTGAGGCGCGCATACGCAAATAATAATGGTCGTCTCCACTTTCATCCGAAAGCTGCATCTCGACTAATTCATAACGAATACCGCCCAGGTAATCGATTTTGAGCCCTGCTACCTGCAATTCTTCTGCCGGCAGGTGCAGTGGCAAGTCAAGGTAATAATCAATAAAGGCTTCTTTTGCCTCCAGGGGCGCATCCACATCCGCACGACCGGCATGAGAGCTTAAATCGTCTGAGGTGCCAAAAGAAGACCACAACCCCGCCAGATGGGTCAGTTCATCCCAGATCTCCTGCAAACTATGGAGCGGATTCTCCTGGCGTGTGCCGTAATAAGCGATCATGTCAAGAATAAGCAGATTCGCCCAAGGCCCGTCCTTGTCGGTCACATGCCCGCGGGTGGTCAAACCGCTGGATTCCTCACCACCAATCAGAATACGGTCACGCCAGTTTGTGGGCAGTACCTTGAGGTAGTTATATGCGCTATCCATCCGGCGAATTTCTTCGATGTATTTAATACCAACCGGAACAGCAAAGGCGTTCACCAGGTGCCGCGTGGCGATATCACCATGCCTGGGCTGATAGATCTTCTGCCCCACGTAACCAGGCAATGCACTGGGCGCGGGTTTGTTGTCTTCATTACCCGGGATCATGCCGGCCAATATTTCAATCAGGGGAGATCCGGTTTGTGTGGCGATTACCCTGCCAGTCAGCTGGCGATCGACCCCCAGATAGCGGATCAACATGGGCAGAATTTGGTTGGGTCGGAAGTAAACGCCCCCCTTGTCGACGATGCCAAAGCGGTCGGCGTCAGTGTCCATCCCAAAGCCCACCTGGGCACCGGTCTCCACCACGGTTTGTTTGAGCAGCCCGTTGAAGGGTTCTTCCGGGTTGGCGTAATCCTGACCCCCCAGGTCCGGGTCAACCTCGGCGTGCACAACGGTATAACGCACTCCGGCTTCGCCAACCAGGCGGGTCAGATAGCCTCTGCCGGAACCGTGCATCTCGTCAATAACGATCATTTTGTCGCAGAAATAACGGCGGATGCGGTCAAAATCGATCGGTATGCGGGCGTTGCCGTTGCCGTTGTTTTTGATCCATTCCACATACTTATTCAAGGGGTCAAAGCCCTCCACCAATCCCCTCGTGCGACCATCCTCCACATCAGTTTGTCCTCCGGCCTCCTCAGCCAACTGGAGTTCGTTAATACGAAAAGCGATGAAATCGGTCACATTGGTTGGCGCGGGATAGCCCAGCCGAGGGTTAAATTTGATGCCCTGCCATTCCGGAGGGTTATGGCTGGCGGTAGCAATGATTAATCCGGCAACTTCGTCCTCGGGCAAGACGTCGGTTTCATAAAACGCCAGGGCAGGCGTGGGCAAATCGCGGTTGCCAATGTGCAGCTGGAAGCCGTTGGCCAGGCAAGTTTCTGCTGCCCAGCCGGTGACCACATCTGAATTTCTGCGGGTGTCATGCCCCAAAACTACAATTCTGCCTGAAAGATCTTCCGCGCCAACATAGGCGGGGACATTTTCGTTATTCATGAAGTCGCAAACTGCCTGGACTACCTGTCGAGCCCGGGTTTCGGTGAAGTCGTTACCCCAGCGACCACGTACTCCCGACGTGCCAAAACGCAGGTATTTACGATCGTAGATCTCGCGCAAGAGGCCCTTCTTGCCGGCCAATCCGAGCAAGATGGGGTCGGCAGTGCGTAAACGAAAGGCGTATAAACGCTCAAATATGTTTCCGATCTGGATCACGCGATATGGCATATAGCGGTCCGGGTCCACCTGGTAATTCATGCTGTCCAGCAAAGGCACAATTTCGTGCTCAATAGCTTCTCTGAGGGAGGAGAAGACTTGGTTGCCGAGGTAGTGCTTGCTTAACTCGATTGCTTTGCGGCGTAAATCTCCGGAGCGTGGGATGTAATCTTCCTCAATTTCCTGCTGATACGCGCGACCTTTTTCGTCTTTGCCCTTATAGAGTTCCAGTCTGCCTTGAGTTCCAGTTGCAACCAGCGTCAGAAGCAAACTAAAAACCCTTGAAGAAAGGGGCAGCTCCGCTCCAATCAGGTCGGGCTGCTCATCCAGAAGTGTTTTCACCTGGTCCAAAAAGCCTGACATGGCGGTTATGGCAGGATGCCAGGTTGCCGGTGTATCAGCAACCAATAGGTCGCGATTCAAACGATTAAATTGGGTGGCGAGTTGCGACTTGAAGGTTTGCGTAGATTGAATTTGAGACATATCTCTCCTTGGGATAGTGATTATTCCGGTCTGGGGATCAAACCGCCTTGAGTGACATTGAGTACTTCAATTTTGGACCCAGAAGGTGTATTGGTCAGTTTTTGAATCAAATCACAGACCTCCCAGGCAACTTTGGCCACTTCCTGAGCGCTGTTGCGCAGGTCGGCTTCAAGCATCAAACGGTATTTCGGCTCAGTTCCCGAATAGCGCGAGTTCCACTGCACCAAACCTGGCAATTCTTCTTTCATCTGCTCGAGCCGCTCCTGAAATTC
>JBBAES010000175.1:0-3107 GCA_041655815.1 Anaerolineaceae bacterium | reverse complement strand
AGTAGCAGCCTTGACCAATTTACGCCTGGTGGTTAACTCGCTGATTGTGCGAGCGTACGAAACCGCGTGTAGAGAAGAAGGGACCCGGTTGCTAAGCTGAAGTAAATATTCCAGCCCGCCAACGTCTTCAAGCTTCCCGCGCGATTCAAGCACTTCCTGGACCGTCAGGACATCTATGTAATGTTTTTCCTGGTCAAGCGTGATAAATGCTTCCCAGATCCACTGATGGCGGGGTTGATAAAAATCTGTAGGATCGAGGAAGGAGACCACATCGATCAGCACATCAGGATTGATCATAACAGCCCCAATCAAGGCTTCTTCCATT
Source organism: Anaerolineaceae bacterium (assembly GCA_041655815.1). Lineage (GTDB taxonomy): Bacteria > Chloroflexota > Anaerolineae > Anaerolineales > Anaerolineaceae > Mesolinea. The sequence continues at coordinate 2,782 of JBBAES010000175.1, read as the reverse complement.
TCCCGGTCATTGAGTTTGTTCTCGCTGATCGAGAGATTGTCAGCAGAATCTTGATAATAATCGTCCACAATTACTCCTACAGGCTGATCTATTCAGATTAATCCTGATCCGGTTCTGGGTCGCTGGGTGACTTCTGATCAGAAGGATCGTCCCGATCTTTACCTCTCTGAAGGTCATCCAGGAAGTTTTCAAAAGCAGAGATGTCACCGGGCAAATCTTCTTCCTCGTTATCATCTTCATCGAATCCGAATGACATGTTTTCTTCTGGCTTTATGCCCACTTCGGCGAGGATTTCGTCGTCCACAAAGATGGGCACGCCAGTGCGCGCTACCAGGGCCATCGCGTCAGATGGGCGGCAATCGATGTAGACAGTCTTGTCAGTTTCAATCACGAGGTTAGCGTAATAGGTATCAGTCACCAACCCGGTGATCTCGACACGCAATAGGCGCCCCTCTAATTGATGTAACAACGATAGCACCAGGTCATGCGTGAGCGGTCGCGCGACCGCTATGTTTTGAAGGGCAATCGTGATTGATTCCGCTTCATATGGACCGATCCAAATCGGCACGTAACGCTCACTTGTTTTGTCTTTCAAGACTATGACCCGGTCTTGGTTAGTCAAACTTACTCTGACACTGTCAATTTGGCACTCAACCATTTTTCCCATATTCCACCAGCAATTTTCTTGATTTATATCTGGTTCTGATTCTAACATGTTTGTTCAGCCCCCACATTAAAATACTGGATCTGACTGGGCCAAGTCTACTAAAAGACCTGCGCGAATCGCGGAAAGTATCGGATATAATAAGCACACAACTACCGTAACTATACTTGTCTGAGGGACATTCGTGGACTTAATCAAGTTTGGCAGGTGTGGAATTTAGTCTCCGGAAGAGGTTGGTTTGCAAGAACCACAGCAACAGAGTTTATTACTGATTGAGAAGCACCGTAAATTTGGAATTTGCTTCGAGGATGCCCTGTTGCGAAAAGGCTATAACGTTCTGCGAGTGGACAACGGCGGCAAGGGGCTGACCAGGTTGAGCGAATTTCGTCCAGATGTGGTCATTATTAACGCCGCTTCCTTACGTACTAATGGCTTGCGAATCTGCTCCTGGTATCACAATCGCATGCCAAACGTGCCAATTATCTTGATCGTTGCCGAAGATGAACCATTTTCGGATGCTGAGGTGGCGGATGTGGTCTTACACCTGCCTTTTACTGTCCAAAAACTTGTCAATCGTTTGCGCTCTTTCGACCAAACTCATAATCAGGACCTTTTGATCAAAGGACAATTGATGTTAAATGTGAAGACCCGAATGGTGACATATTTGGATAAGAGTGCTTACCTGACCCCCCGGCTGAGTTCCCTTTTATTGGTCCTTATGGAACATCCATCGCAGGCGCTGGCTCGTGAGGAAATCTTCAAGAGAGTCTGGGAAACCGACTACACTGAAGACACGCGAACACTCGATGTGCATATCAGTTGGCTCAGAAAAGCCCTTGAGGAAGACAGCACTCATCCCCAGCTGATTAAAACTGTGCGTGGGGTGGGCTATAAGCTTGAGTTGTGAACTGTCTGTGCTTTGCCGTAAAAAAAGCAACGACCCGGAATTCCCAGGTCGTTGCTTTTTCTTTTATCAGTGTTTTAGTGTTAACTACCGGTAATCAGGCTTGATTCAACGCCGAGACAGGTGTCCACCTGGATAGCGCCGCGGAGCCAACCGTGATCCATCGGAACTGGTTTGTTCTTTCCGGCTATTTTCTCGAGCGGCACACTGCTCATGGAGCCATCCTGCCGGCAGGCCATCCTTCCGAAAGCGCCATCCATGACAAGCTTAACGCTCCATTCAGCCAGCTGAGTAGCCAAAAGTCGATCGGCTGCCGTGGGCACTCCACCCCGTACAAGTGAACCAAGAATGGTTATGTGCGTGTCAATCCCGGTCGCCGAGCCCAGTCGGTTTGCCAACAAAAGTGTCTGTGCCGAGTAGTTGTTCTCGATTTTCTCGAAGGTCTTTTCTTTCTCCTCAACTGTGCCGCCTTTTTTCTGGGCGGCCATTTCCATGAAATCGACTAATTCGCGAGGCCTGGCTTTTTCAGCAACCGCCACCAGGGAGAAAATGCGTCCTGCCTTCTTACGCATCTTGATCGCTTCAATAATGACATCGAAGTTGTACGGTATTTCAGGAACAAGAATCACATCAGCGCCGGCAGCCATGCCTGCGCCTAAAGTAAGCCACCCTGAAGAATTGCCCAACAATTCGACAATCATGATGCGGTGTGTCGCATTCGCAGTAGTATGAAGGCGGTCAATTGCCTGCGTCGCGATTTCGCGCGCGCTGTCATAACCAATGCATTTATCGGTGCAGGGAACATCGTTTTCAGCCGAGCGGGGCATAGTCACAATGTTCAGACCAGCCTGGCTGAGCTTATAGGCTGCCAGTTGGCTGGACTTGTCGCCGATACAAACCAGGGCGTCGAGATTGTTCTTTTCATAGGAATCAATTGCTTCTTGCGTCCGGTCTATCTGCTCTTCACCTTCATTCATCGCATAGGGAACCTCCCGACTGGTACCGAGAATGGTACTGCCTGCAGTTAAAATACCGGAGAGCATGCCTTCTTCCAGAAGGTTGATGTGCTCGTTTTCGATCAACCCCAAAAAACCATCCCTGAAACCGATTAATTCCACATCGTACAGATTAGAAACAGCTTTACCAAACCCCCGAATAGCGGCATTGACACCAGGGCTGTCACTGCCCGCGGTTAGAAGACCAATTTTCATAAT
>JBBAES010000174.1:0-3107 GCA_041655815.1 Anaerolineaceae bacterium | reverse complement strand
TTTGAGCGGGTTGGCCAGTTTTCGTACAGCACGCAGGGCTGGGGGCTCACCAGTGACGGCACAGCCCTGATCCTTTCAGACGGCAGCAACAAACTCTCCTGGCTAGACCCCGGCAGTGGGTTCTTGCTGAGAGAAATCCACGTCAACTGGCAGAATCATCCCATCGAATATCTGAACGAATTAGAGTATATCAATGGGAAAATCTACGCCAATATTTATCTTTCGGACCAGATCGCTATCATCGATCCTGAGACCGGCTTGGTTTCGACCATGCTGGATATGCGTGGCTTGCGTCCGGAAGAAAACCTGGACGACTCGGGGGAAGTGTTGAATGGAATAGCTTACGATAGGGAAAATCACCGTCTGTTTGTGACAGGAAAACATTGGAGGTGGCTTTACGAAGTCGAGTTGGTTCCGGGCAGCCAGCCAGAGTTGCCAACTGAAACACCTCTGCCCTCGGCTACACCTCCATTACCTGTCGACTTAAGACCTTGAACCGGGCTTCTCTTAACCCAGGCAGGCACTCTAACAGGTAAAACGGTCCACTGCCTTCGACGCAAAAGGACGCACTGACGGCTCCAGACAGGGCTGCCTTGATAACGTCATAATCTTTGCGATAACCAGCTAGAAAGCCAGCGTCAAACGCGTCCATCATACCGGTGGGGTCTGCAGGTTTGCCTGGATAGGCAGGCAGGATCCAGCGCTGGCGTTTGAGGCGTGAGTAAAGCAAGACCGTGCCGTCTTTGGCGTTGACCAGAATGTATTCCGGACCATAATCAGCCAGAATCCGGGCAATTTCCCACAGGTCAGAGCTTCTGCCCTGAAACAATTTAAGCGCCTGGGCATCAGTCATCATGAAAGCAGTCACATCTGCGATCAGCGCACGAATCTCTTCCCAGAAGATAGGGTCCATGTAACAGTTACAGGCGCGCATGGTCAGCGTCAGAATCATCCCGCTTTTGAGCAAGGATGGCAAAATTTTATGGGAGATGAAGTCAATTGGGCAGATGTGGGCAGCAGAAACGTCAAGCATGGCCGAAGCAATATCGGTAACGCGGATACTATCGGGGCGATATTCGTTTTTGCTGCAGTGGCGGGGAATATTGGGTGAATAACTGAGCAGTTCCAGTGGGAAAGGCAGTTGTTTATCTGCAAACCAGGAAATTGGGTTCTCATATTGCGGCTGCTGCGCTTCATTGTAGGCGACGAAAAAGCGATCGTCTATCGGTTCACTTGCCTGGCGAATCGCGCTGATGTCCGCTCCAGCCAGATCATAACGTTCAAGCCAGTCTGCGGGGTAGTCCGCGTTTACGCGTGAAACCAGAGCGGGATGGCCACCCCATAACATGTATGACGTGGCGGCATACCCCAAATTACCACCAGGCTGGTTGAGGTAGGGTGCTGACTGAACCGGTAGCAGAAATTCTCTGCGCAAGCGCCCTATCAGAAGGGCATCCGGAACGGGGGAGTATTGATCGTCCAATTACTCCTCTTCCGAAGAAGCGACCATCTGCGAGACGATCTGACGGTATCTTTCAAGGTCAGGGGTGGGCGCTGGAAATTCCATCTTCATATCGACTAATGTGTCCCGTACGATTGTGGCGATCAGCAGATTCCGATACCATTTTTTGTTGCTGGGGATGACATACCAGGGAGCCCAATTGGTACTGGTTTTGTTTAACATGTCTTCGTAGGCTTGCATGTAATCATCCCAAAGCTTGCGATCATCGAGATCGCCCGGGTTGAACTTCCAGTGCTTGTCTGGTTCCTGGAGGCGGTCCAGGAATCGCTCGGCCTGTTCTTCCAGGTTGATATTCAGGTAGAACTTCAGGATAACCGTGCCTTCGTCCACGAGGAGGCGCTCAAACTCATTAATGTGATGATAGCGTTTTGACCAGACTTCTTGGGGCTTCAGGTTGAGCACACGCACAGCCAACACATCTTCATATTGTGAGCGATTGAAGATGACGATCTCGCCTTTTTTGGGCGTCTGTTGATGGATGCGCCAGAGATAATCGTGGGCGAGTTCGAGAATTGAAGGTGTTTTGAAAGGTGCCACTCGCACACCCTGCGGGTTGACGCCTTCGAATACTTTTCGAATCACACCGTCTTTTCCGCCTGTGTCCATCGCTTGAAGAATGACAAGGAGACGCTGTTTGCCTTCCGCAAAGAGAAGTTCCTGCAGAGCTTCGATTTCCCTGTTTATTTTAAGAAAGGCTTTTTGCCCTTCCTTCTTTTTGTCATCAAATTCACTGGTATCGTTGGGGTCAAAATCTTTCAGTTCGATATTTCTGCCGGGTTTAACCAGGTACTTTTTGTATTTCATATCATTCTCCTTCCAAATCGGTGCTGTTATTATAGTGGGTTTGAACAATTCTTGATGGTAATTTGATTGTCGTCGTACGAATCAGCGGTTTTCAAGAAAGAAGCGCGATCATGGGCAAATGAAAACACCCCGCCGGTTTCGACGGGGTGTTCCTAAAGGAGAATCTAGGATTCGTTGCTGCTTTTACTATTCGCTGTCAATAACTTTCTTTGGGTTAATGGAGATCTTTTTAGGCTGGGTCTCCGGTTTCTTGGGCAAATGCACGACAAGTATGCCGTTATCCGTATCGGCGGAAATGTTCTCCGCGTCAATCACACCGGGCATGGTAATGCTGCGGGAGAACGAGCCAAAACTCCGTTCACGAATATGATATTTGCCTTCTTCAGCGTTTTCGTTTTCTTCTTTGACTTCGCCTTTAATTGACAGGGTGTTGTCATCATAGGTGATGTCAATATTCTCGGGATCAAAACCAGCCACACTGGCCTTAACTACAAACTCTGTATCGCTTTCGATAACATCCAGTGGGAAGCCAGAAGGCAGCGGTTCCGATTCCATCTCAAAAAATCTGCTCATCGCTCTGTCAAGATTGTATTGTTGTCTCCAATAAGGAGAACGTCTGATCATGTATGCCATAGTTACCTCCGATTATTTTCTATGTTTTGTAACTTAACAATAGGATGGAAATGTAAGAAATGCATCAAAGAAATGTTGATGATTTGTTTAATTTCGAAGTTGTGAGAAACGCGAGCCCCTCAGAGAGCAGACAGGTTCAGGCTCGCAG
>JBBAES010000173.1:0-3121 GCA_041655815.1 Anaerolineaceae bacterium | reverse complement strand
CGGATGGGTCATATCGACCTGGCCGCTCCGGTAGCCCATATTTGGTATACGCGCCGTATCCCCTCCTATTTAGGTTTGCTCCTGGATATCTCCCGGAAGAATCTCGACCGCGTGCTTTATTTCGCACAGTATATCGTTACCTATGTGGACGAAGATGGCCGCCAAAAAGCTCTCAAGCGTCTGGAAGACGAAATCAGTGTCTCAGAGCGCGAGCTCGGCGAACAGTTAAACAGTAAGATTGCTGAGGAGAAAAAACAACGCGACGCTTTGTTAAAACAGCTTGACGCGGAAATCGCGGGCATTGATAAAGACTATGACGAGAAAGTTGCCAGCCTGTTTGAGCCTTTGACTTCAGCCGGGCAAGACCTGGAACGTGAATTAGACTCTAAAACTGGCAAGACCATACGTAAAGCGATTGTTTTTGAAGTTGAGGGTTTTAAACAAACCATAGCGGAACCTGGCGAGGAAGTAACGGGCAGGCATGTTTCTGATGTGCAGGATCTGGTTCGTGCTCGCATGGAATTGCTCGAAAAGGACCTCAAGACCGAGAAGAATGTACGCCTTGAAAAACTGTCCATGAAGAAACAAGAAATCCGTGCGGAAGCTGAAATGACCATGGAAGGTTATCGCAGCCAGCTCGATGACGAAGAAGGTCTTACCAAAACAGAAAATGCCCGAAAACGTGACGAGCTTTTTGAAATTGAACCTTTCACCTTTATGAGCGAAGCGCGCTACCGTGAATTAAAGTCCCGCTGGGGCAATGTTTTCAAAGCTGACATGGGCGCGGAAGCGTTCTATGATATCCTGCGACGTCTGGATATGGACGCGCTTTCCGAAGAACTCTGGACCGAAGCCCGCACCACCAAAAGCAAGCAAAAACGAAAGAAAGCTACCAATCGTCTGAAGGTTGTTGAGGCTTTCCGTCGTTCTACTAACAAGCCGGAATGGATGATCCTGACCGTATTGCCTGTTATTCCTCCAGATCTGCGCCCCATGGTTCAGCTGGACGGCGGGCGTTTTGCCACCTCTGACCTAAATGATCTCTACCGTCGTGTGATTAACCGCAATAACCGCCTGAAGAGGCTGCTTGAGCTTGGCGCTCCTGACGTTATTGTGCGCAACGAAAAGCGCATGCTCCAGGAAGCTGTGGACTCATTAATTGACAACTCCCAGCGTGGTCGCATGCTCTCCCGCCGGGGTCGACGTGAACTTCGCTCCCTTTCCGACATGCTCAAAGGCAAGAAAGGGCGCTTCCGCCGAAACCTGTTGGGTAAGCGAGTTGACTACTCAGGGCGTTCTGTGATTGTGGTTGGTCCCAATCTCAAACTGTATCAGTGCGGCCTGCCCAAGACAATGGCTTTGGAACTGTACCGTCCCTTTGTGATCGCCGGCTTGGAGAAGCATAAATATACAAGCAACATCAAAGGCGCAAAAAAATATATCGAGCGCAACAGACCAGAAGTCTGGGAAGTGCTTGAAGAAGTGATTAAAGACCGCCCGGTTTTGTTAAACCGCGCACCAACGCTGCACCGTCTGGGCATCCAAGCCTTTGAACCGGTGCTGGTTGAGGGTAGCGCTATTCAACTCCACCCCCTGGTGACGACCGCTTTCAACGCTGACTTTGACGGTGACCAGATGGCGGTGCACGTGCCGCTTTCGGAAAAAGCTGTTATGGAAGCGCGGGAACTGATGCTCGCGAGCAAAAACCTGCTTAAACCTGCCAACGGTGAACCTGTCATCTCTCCAGGAAAGGACATGGTTCTTGGTGTTTATTACCTGACAAAGGAACCCAATGGCCCCCAGAAGGGTGATGGACGGGTTTTTGGCTCCTTTAACGAAGTTTTGTTAGCTTACCAGTTGGGACAAGTCAAAGTACACACTCGCATCAAACTGCGCATCAAAACCGCTTTTGATGAAAATCACGATCGCCTGGCAGTACCTGAAACAAAGATCTTGGAAACCACCGTCGGAAGGGCAATATTCAACGATATTTTGCCTGATTCAATGGTATTCACCAACATGACTCTTGACAAAGGGGGCGTGCGCGATCTGATCAGTGAAATCTACGACATTGACGGTCAAGAAGTGACCACTGAGGTAGCTGATGCCGTCAAGGATATCGGTTTCCGATTTGCCTCGCAATCTGGCTCGACCCTGGCGGTCTCTGACATTACGGTGCCACCTGAGAAGAAAGAATTCATCGACGATGCGCTCAAATCTGTTGAGGAAATCCAGAAGGCATATCGCCGTGGATTGTCTTCGGAAATTGAGCAAAATAACAACATTATCAAAGTTTGGCAGGAGACCACTACCAAAGTTGGTCAGGCTGTTAGAATGCACCTTGATCCCAACGGCAACCTCTCAACGATGGCTCTCTCAGGAGCGACCAAGGGTGGTTTTAGCCCCATTTCACAGATGGCGGGTATGCGCGGTCTGATGGCTGATCCTTCCGGACGAATCATCCCGATGCCTATTCGCTCGAACTTCCGCGAGGGCTTATCGGCTCTGGAGTACTTCATTTCGACTCACGGTACCCGTAAGGGTTTGGCAGATACCGCTCTGCGTACTGCAGAAGCCGGTTATCTGACCCGCCGCCTGGTGGACGTGGCGCAGGATCTTATCATCAACAACGAAGACTGCGGCACCAAAGATGGCATCTGGATTTACGAATCAGACGATATCGCCGGTCAGTCATTTGGGAGCCGCTTGCAAGGTCGATTGTTGGCCGAGCGCTTGATTCACCCTGAGACAGGTGAAATTATCGCCGGACGCAATGAATTGATTGATAAAGAAATGATCGTGTCGATTTTGGGCGCCAAAATCCCGAAAGTTTTTGTGCGTTCGCCTCTGACCTGTGAACTTGTTCATGGCATTTGCGCGCGCTGTTATGGTGTCGATCTTGGCCGAGGTGATATGGTCATGCTGGGTTCGGCTGTTGGTATCGTGGCTGCCCAATCGATTGGTGAGCCGGGTACCCAGTTGACCCTGAGAACCTTCCACACCGGCGGTGTTGCTGCCGGAGGAGACATCACCACGGGTCTTCCCAGGGTTGAGGAATTGTTTGAAGCACGCCGGATGCCAAAAGACGAAGCAGTTGTCACTGAGATTTCGGGCATTACCT
>JBBAES010000172.1:0-3175 GCA_041655815.1 Anaerolineaceae bacterium | reverse complement strand
TACCTGGCTTCTAAAAATATCACTGTTATTGGTGTGGAGGGGCAGCCCGGGTTGGATGTGGCCGGGAGAGTTGTAGGCGTGCTTGGGAGCGATCTTTATGCCAGCACTGAGGCGGCTGTAGATAGAATTTTGAACGGCGAAGACCTCGGAAGCAGTACCGGCAGCCTGGATTTGAAACAAATCGATCGGGAGATCATGTCTGACGGCAGGCGCATTCTATTTGAACGTATTCGCGAAGAATTACTTAGCGGAATGATCAAGGATCGACCTTAACGGATCGAACGTGACTACGCTCTTGGGCGCGCGCGACACCATCATAGAGGGAGAAGGCTCGGGAATGAAAAGACGCGGTTAAAGATTTCGATAACGCGCATCCCTGGCTTCGAAACCGATTAAACGCGGAGAATTCCCTTGACGGAGAGAATATAACCTGATAAACTCACGACTTGCAATTGAAGGACTGGAAAGGTTTCAGCCTTGCGTAAGCGTGCGAATTTTGATATACTTTTCAGTCTGTGAGTTACTATTAACAAAAAAATATTTCCTGGGCGCCGGCGTAGCTCAATGGTAGAGCAACCGCCTTGTAAGTGGTAGGTTATGGGTTCGATTCCCATCGTCGGCTCAGGCTTTACTCTTTAGCGATTGTAATCGACGGTAGTGGATTGCAATCTCCAGCGGGTAAACAGCAAGCGCCCCATGGAAACAAAAGGACGGTTACCCAAGTGGACAACGGGGGCTGACTGTAAATCAGCTGGCAGGCGCCTTCGGAGGTTCGAATCCTTCACCGTCCATTTCACGCTGCGAAAGCGGCGAGGAGAAGTTACGGCTGCCCTCATAGCTCAGGTGGTAGAGCGCATTCTTGGTAAGAATGAGGTCATCGGTTCGAATCCGATTGAGGGCTTTTGCCGAAAAAGAGAAAATAATAAGTCATTATCTAAGGAGAAAAGATGGCGAAACAAAAATTTGACCGCTCAAAGCCTCATATGAACATCGGAACGATGGGTCATATTGACCATGGCAAGACGACCCTGACCGCCGCTATTACCAAAGTCCAGGCCCTGCGTGGATTTGGCAAGTACCGCGCGTATGATTCAATTGACAATGCCCCGGAAGAAAAAGCCCGTGGTATTACCATTAATATTACTCACGTTGAATACGAGACCGCTAAGCGTCACTACGCTCATGTCGATATGCCCGGTCACCGTGACTATATTAAGAACATGATTACCGGTGCAGCCCAGGTTGACGGTGCTATTCTGGTTGTCAGCGCCCCCGACGGCCCTATGCCCCAGACAAACGAACACGTCCTGCTGGCCCACCAGGTCGAGGTTCCTTCCATCATGGTCTTCTTGAATAAGACCGATCAGATGGACGACCCCGAACTGCTTGAGTTGGTTGAGATGGAAGTTCGCGAACTGCTTACCGCTAACGGCTTCCCTGGCGATGATGTGCCGATTGTTCGCGGCTCTGCCAAGGTTGCCCTCGACAGCACCTCCACCGACCCGAACGCTCCGGAATACAAACCGATCATCGATTTGATGGACGCCGTGGATGATTACTTTGTGGAACCTGTACGCGATTTCGACAAAGACTTCCTCATGCCTATCGAAGATGTCTTCTCGATCAAAGGTCGCGGCACTGTGGTGACCGGTCGTATCGAACGAGGCACCTTGAAACTAAACGATCCCGTTCACATCGTTGGTCTGATGGACAAACCGCTGCCCACCGTCGCAACGGGTATTGAAATGTTCCACAAGCAACTCGACCGTGGTCAGGCTGGCGACAACGCTGGTATCCTGCTGCGCGGTATCGATCGCGAGCAGGTTGAACGCGGTATGGTTCTGGCCAAGCCAAACTCCATCACCCCCCAGGACGAGTTCGAATGCTCAGTTTACATCCTCAGAAAAGAAGAGGGTGGACGTCACAGCGCATTCTTCACTGGCTATCGCCCGCAGTTCTACATTCACACCACCGATGTTACTGGTGACGTGACTCTGCCTGACGATGTCGAAATGGTTTTGCCCGGTGATAACGTTAATGGTATGAGAGTCAAGCTAATCGATAAAGTCGCTATCGAGCAGGGTTCCGAATTCGCTATCCGCGAGGGCGGTCTGACTGTGGGTGCCGGCAGGATCACGAAGATTATTTCGTAGTCGTAGAGAATAACAGGAAGGAATCATGGCTGCCTGTGTAAGGCAGCCATGTTAGACTAAAATGGCATCAAAGAAGAAAGATATTAGACCAGTCATTTTCTTGGCTTGCACCGAATGTAAAGAACGAAATTACACCACGGTAAAGAACCGTCGCAATGACCCGGGTCGACTTGAAATGAAAAAGTATTGTCCGCGCTGCCGCGTTCACAGGCTGCATCGCGAGGTAAAATAAACTTCCTGTAAAAGGAAGTACTTAGGTCAGTAGCTCAATTGGCAGAGCACCGCTCTCCAAAAGCGGGGGTTGTGGGTTCAATTCCTACCTGACCTGTTGAAAAACTTAACGCCGTAAATTTTACGGCGTTAAACTGTCAACCAGGAGTAATTAATGGCACAAAAAGAGAAAAAACCGAATCTCATCCAGAAAACCAAAACCTGGTGGCGCCAGACAATTGGTGAACTGCGTAAAGTTACCTGGCCGACCAGGGAAGAAGCCCTGGCTTTGACCCGGATTGTGCTGATTGTAACTGTGATCATGTCTGCCATTCTTGGCGTGTTGGACTTTGTTTTCGCCCGCCTGATTGGATTGTTGGTTGGATAGGGTATAGAAAAGAGACCAGATCATGACTGATCTTTATGAAGACGACCTGTCAGAATCCGAAGAAATCAAATCGACTGAAAACAATCAGACCGATGGCGAAGCTTTGGTTGCTGACTCAGTAGAAGATAGCAAACCTGACGATAATCGTCAGTGGTTTGTAATCCATTGCTACTCAGGTTACGAAAACAAAGTGCGTAAGAACCTGGAACAGCGCATTGAAACCATGGCGATGAAAGATAAGATCTTCGATGTCGTGATTCCTACGCAGGAAGAGATCGAAGTTCGTGATGGTAAGCGACGGACTGTGGAGCGCCATGTCTTCCCAGGGTATGTACTGGTTAACATGATCCTGGAAGAAGACTCGTGGTTTGTAGTAAGAAACACTCCTGGTGTAACTGGTTTCGTGGGCATGGGTGATGATCCA
>JBBAES010000171.1:0-3216 GCA_041655815.1 Anaerolineaceae bacterium | reverse complement strand
GGGGAAGGCTATGTAACCGTTCAAAACTTGAGCGCGAATCCGCCCGAAGACCGTCAATATTCTGAGAATCTGGCTTGCCCGGAGCACGGCTCAATTTTGGTTGAAATCGAACCGCGAACATTCTCTTTTAACACGCCTCATGGCGCCTGCCCGGTCTGCCAGGGGCTCGGCTTCCGCGAGGAGATTGACCCAAACCTGGTTATTCCGGATAAATCTCTTTCATTGAAGCAAGGCGCCATCAGAAATTCGGAATGGGATCCCAAAGATGTGGGTGGATATCTCTGGCAAATGTTGGAAACCCTGGCTGACAATTACCACTTCAGCCTGGATACCCCTTTTGAGAAGTTGAGCAAGGAACAGCAGAAATTGATTCTATATGGAACCAACGGCAAGGAAATCACGGTGCGATACGTGGGAAGAAACGGACGCCGAGGCACCTTCCGAACCGCTTACGAGGGTGTGGTTGGCAACATGCAGCGTCGTTATCAGGAAACCCAGTCCGATTGGATCCGCAACAAATTAGGGTCCTATATCACTCGAACTCCCTGCCCTGAATGTGGAGGGAAACGGCTGCGCAAAGAAGCATTGGGGGTAACAGTTGATGACAAAAACATCATCGAGGTGACCCAATTCCCTGTTGATCAGCTTTTGGACTGGATCAACCGCCTTGGGTCAGACCAGGAAACACCTTTGAACACTCGCGATCAGGCCATTGCGACCCGCATTCTGCGCGAAATCCAGGATCGTCTGAACTTTATGAAAGATGTTGGTCTGGATTACCTGACCCTTGAAAGGTCCGCTTCCACACTCAGCGGTGGAGAGGCGCAACGCATCCGGCTGGCAACTCAGATAGGTTCGAAACTGATGGGCGTGCTTTACGTGCTGGATGAACCATCGATTGGCCTGCATCCGCGAGACAATGACAAGTTGCTCGAGACACTCAAAGGACTGCGCGATTTAGGCAACACGGTTTTGGTGGTTGAACACGACGAAGATACTATGCGCAGTGCCGATTGGATCATCGATCTCGGCCCGGGTGCCGGTGAGCACGGTGGCTGGCTGGTCGCGCAGGGTAAGCCCGAAGACATCGAAGCGGAGCCGGAATCAATTACCGGTGCCTACCTTTCCGGCAAGAAAATTGTGCCCCTTCCAGAAGAACGCCGTCAGGGCAATGGAAAGGTCTTGAAAATCAAAGGCGCACGGGAAAATAACCTGAAAAACATCGATGTCGAGATACCCTTGGGCAAACTGGTTTGCATAACTGGAGTTTCTGGTTCAGGGAAATCGACTCTGTTAGTGGATATCCTTTACAACGCGCTGGCCAGAAAACTGATGCGCGCACACACAAACGCGGGCAAATACAAGAGCATTGAGGGCGCCCAGCATCTGGATAAGATCATCAGCATCGACCAATCCCCCATTGGGCGCACGCCGCGTTCCAATCCTGCCACTTATACCGGCGTTATGGACAATATTCGTGATTTATTCGCGGCATTGCCCGAATCGAAGATCCGGGGTTACAAAAAAGGTCGCTTTTCGTTCAACGTCAAGGGTGGTCGCTGCGAAGCCTGTAAAGGCGAAGGCCAGCTGAAAATTGAGATGCAATTCCTGCCTGACGTTTATGTGGCTTGCGAAGTCTGTAACGGCAACCGCTACAACCACGAAACCTTACAGGTACGTTTCAAGGACAAAAACATCGCCGACGTTTTGGATATGACCGTTGAAACCGCACTGGATTTCTTCGACGCCTTTCCAAAAATTAAACGCCGCCTGCAAACCCTTCAGGATGTGGGGCTTGGGTACATCCGTCTCGGTCAACCTGCGCCAACGCTCTCAGGAGGCGAGGCTCAACGGGTAAAACTTTCCAAAGAGCTTTCCCGTATTGCCACCGGTCGAACCATGTATGTGCTGGATGAACCCTCGGTGGGGCTGCACGCCGCTGACGTACACAAACTGGTTGAGGTTTTGCAGTCGCTGGTGGACAGCGGCAATACCGTCCTGATCATTGAGCACAACATGGACATCATCAAGGTGTCCGACTGGATTATCGACCTGGGACCTGACGGGGGTATCAACGGCGGAGAAATTGTTGCCCAGGGCACGCCCGAGCAAGTCTGCGCAAACCCGAAAAGTTACACCGGCAAATATTTGCAAAAGTACGTCTTGAAACACCATAACCACGCCTGTAAGGTTTGAGTTAAGCTCGTGCTGGTTAACCCATTCCTGCCGCTTCACAGACAGGAGTGGGTACCTGTTTTCGGAAGGTAATTTTTCTTTTAAGCTACGCGCAATCGTCAGGGGGTCGTTGCTGTCGATAAAACTATGTGGTGCCATCGCCTTTATGGTACGATTTAGCCACAATTAACCAATGGAAGTGACTATGTTCAGAACTCGTTTTGCCCCCAGCCCGACCGGCTACATGCACATTGGAAACCTGCGCACTGCGCTTTATGCTTACCTGATCGCCAAAAAAAATGGCGGTACTTTCATCCTGCGCATCGAAGATACCGACCAAAACCGTAACGTGCCTGAATCTGTGCAGGCGATTTACGACGGTCTCCGCTTGGCCGGGATCGAATATGACGAAGGACCCGATAAAGACGGCGGTTTTGGACCTTACGTCCAGAGTCAGCGCCTGCCCATTTATCAGGAATACGCCGCGCGGCTCATTGATAGCGGCCATGCCTATTACTGTTTTGACCAAAAAGAGGACAAACCATCATTGGAGATGACCGGCGAGCGCGTGCAGGGTTACCGGGATCCATGTCGCAACCTCACCGCGGAAGAAATCAAGGCAAACTTTGACCAGGGCATTCTGCCGGTTATACGGCAGCGAATTCCGGACCCTGGTGTGAGCAGTTTTTTTGACCACGTCTATGGTGAAATCAGCATCGACCATGCCCAGTTGGATGACCAGGTGCTGTTGAAATCGGATGGCTTTCCAACTTATAATTTCGCCAACGTGGTTGATGACCACCTGATGGGCGTTACTCATGTGATCCGCGGGCAGGAATATCTCAGTTCAACCCCCAAATACAACCTCTTATATGAGGCTTTTGGCTGGGAGAGGCCGGAATACATCCATCTGCCTCACATCCTCAACGAAGACGGCAGCAAGTTGAGCAAACGCAAGGGCGACCCCTCATTCGAAGACCTGGTCAATATGGGTTTTTTGCCAGAGGCGATCGTCAATTATGTGGCTCTGCTGGGTTGGAA
>JBBAES010000170.1:0-3244 GCA_041655815.1 Anaerolineaceae bacterium | reverse complement strand
GGGTTCAACTCATCAGCTTCCAGTTCCTGGAGCCAATCGTTTCCATCTGGATAAAGATAATCTTCAGTAGTTTCTAAAAGCTTGATCAGCAAGCTGGTTGCTTTCACCATTCGGTAAAGGTCCGGGTTTTCCTGATAATGTCGGTAGAAAACCTCAAAACAACGCGCTAAATGTCCACGATTCAATGGATCATAGAGCGATTTCAATATCAAGACGATCATCCCGGCAGAAATCCTGGTGGGTTCGGGGACTTTCATCAATACATCGCTTACCTCGATTTTTTCTCCCTTCAGATAATTGATGATCTCTGAAGCGCGTTTGTTGAGAAAGCAGAGTATGGCTACGGTACTGTCTGGATTGCTCTCCAGCCATAATTTGACCTGTCGGCTAAGGAAGGCCAGCTCCTGATCGGAAGTCATGGCTTGATCAAAGAGCATCAGACTTTCAGGTTTGTCTGGCGGGTTGGTTTGCGGGTCACCTGGTGGTGTCGGTTGAATAAAGGGCTCAGCCAAGGCGTCTCTGGCTGCAAAATTCGGATGGGAGCTTTGCACCCAATCGATCATCGCGTTGGCCCGGTCGATAATGCTTTGTGCAGAGCGACCTGAGACTGGTAAGTCGACTGAGGTTACATCTTCACGAGAAACGAAAGTTTTGAGCAAACTGGGATTGGCTGTGGTGAAACTCTCATAAATCGCCTGATTGGGGTCGCCAACCCGCACCCAATTTCCAGTTTCGCCTACCAGGGTTGTCAAAATCTCTTGCTGAAGTTCGCTTGAATCCTGGGATTCGTCCTCCAGAATGTAGGGCCAGCGGTGGCGCAGTTGGCTGGTCAGGTCGGCGTCCGACCGCAGGCATTCCAGGGCGTAACGAATCAGGTCGTCAAAATCGATGGCTCCCCGATAATTTAATGCAGCCTGGTAGCCCCGGTAAATTCCCAGGCAGATAGACATCAAGGGGTTGGTTTGCGGGTCAGACAGCCAATTTTCAAGTTCGGCAATTGAAATTATTTTGTCCTTGACGGTTTTAATCCAGTTTCTGGCCAGGGTCAAGAGCAGCGCGGGGAAATCAGTCTTGACAACCTCTTGCCGCTTCTTTTCGTTAATATCCTCGCTAATCAGGCTAGTTAAATATTCGTAATGGTTTTCCATGGCCTGTGCAACCAGGTCTTGCATAATTTCGTTCGACTCAGCTTCATCGATAATACCAAAGTCATTGGAAAGACCAACCAGGTCTGGTCGCTCATGGATAATGTCGTTGGCAAGTCCGTGAAGGGTGCGCACGCGATAGCCGAATCCTTCGATCAACCCGCTGTCCCTGAGCTGTTCACCGATACGGTTGGCGAAATTGTCAGCCGCAGAATTTGAAAAAGTAACCACCAGGAGTTCCTGGTCTGGTTCGAAATCTACAGAAAGAATCAGTTTCACAGCCAAATGTGAGAGCGTCCAGGTCTTACCGCTGCCAGGAACCGCTGAAATGCCCATCAGACCACCCTGATAGGTCATGATTTCTTGCTGGGAAAGGCGTAGGCGTGGCTTAGCGTTCATTCACACCTCGGAGAACTTTGCGCAAGAGGTTTTGTAAAAGGTTCAAGAGTTGTCCGCGTTCTTCGATCCCTGCCTCGTTATAGTCGGAGGTGAGCGCAAACACCTTCTCTCTACAGCGCAACAGGAGGCCACTCAAAATACGCTGCAGGTTCGCCTGGTTGTAAGCGTTTTCATCTTCCGCTGTCCATTGTTTTCCTTCGGTCCAATGCCTGCTAAGTACTATTGGGTGAGTGAGTGGCTGCTCAAGGCGTTCGTACCAACCTTTGCTGCCGATGTTGAGCCAAAACTGGTAATCGACCGGCTCATTTCGCATCAGGTAACTCATCACCGGCGCTATCAGTACCTTTTCGCTGGATTTACTTTCCCAATCCGATAAATAAAACGCTGAGATCAAACCGGAATCCAGAGCTTCAACGAAAGCCATGGCTGCAAGAGTTTGGTCGGCTTGCATCCTTTGGTCCAGCGACTGCCTGAATTTCTGAAACGACTCTATCAGCACCGCAGTACTTGTTCCCGCCGGAATGTTACTTTCGAAACCATAACCTGGCTGGGAAAGCATCTCACCAAACAAACGGCTCAGGAAGCTGTCCAACGGTTCAGCCGGGTCAGTAGAAAGCAACCAGCCATGCAATTCCTGGTAGCGATCGATCAGAACTTGTGAGATCCGCTCAGTCTGAACTGGTTCCGGAAGCGTCGTAAGCTGCAAATTCTCCGGGTCGAAGCTTCCTAGCAGTAAATGTGCACGGTTGAGGTCCAGCCCATCAATAGCCTTGGTTAGAGCAACCGCGGTACCCGGGAAACTAACTCGCATTTCCCAGCTGGGATGGGCAAATTTAGACAGGATGATCAGTGTTTTAATAACAGGATCCTGATTTAGCGACGAAGACGGTTTTCGTAGGCTTATCTGGAGACCAATACTTTGTAAATGGTGGCTTAATGAAAACCGGAGACTGTCTGATACATAGGGTGCCAGGATGGCAATGCTTTTATCTTCACCTCCAGGTTCGACTCGTAGCTCCTCAATCTGCCTGGTCAATTCTTCAAGTAATTCTGGAAAAAAACGCAGATGCTGTCCGGAAAAGCCGATAGTCTGCTTAATCAGTTCCTGGCTGGGTTGGCAGTCTTTCAGATTGCGAAAACAGTCTCTGAGTTCCTGAAGTGGTTCGGAGCTAACAAAGTTCTCAGTAGCCACGAGAGACTGCTGGCAAAGTTGCTCCAACGATAGTGACGAGCGTGGGTCGGCACCTAGAAAACTTCTATAACCCGCCTGGTCGTCGTGAATAATCAGAGCACTTTTCAGACCTGGTAACCATTGGGCGATGATGTCGTGAACGTAGGGAGGGTCTTCTTCGGAATTGTCATAAATCAGATGGGGATATTGGTTGGAGATATATTTTTGGAAAGTCTGGTTAGGCCACAGGATGTTGTAAAACAGCTCCACTTGCAACGAGTAATCCACCAAATTGTTTTCCAGGCAGTATGCAAGGAACTTGTTAACAGCCTCCTGGACGTCAGTGAATACGTTTTGCCGGGCAGAGTCACCAATCCAGGCAGAAGAGAGACGCTGTCCAATTTCAGTATGTGGAAACCCGACCAAGGCGGATTTGTTTAGGTTATCAATGATCTGGCTGTATAACCTGAAAAGCGGCAGGGTGACGTTATTGAATCGCCCCTGGTCAATCATCGGTTTCACAATTTGG
>JBBAES010000169.1:0-3302 GCA_041655815.1 Anaerolineaceae bacterium | reverse complement strand
AGGGTTCGAATCCCTGCCTCTCCGCCTTAACAAGACCGCAAATGCGGTCTTGTTTTTTTATTCGCTCCTGGTTAATCCAAAGACAAAGCTGGGGTCCGATCGTTACCCATTTTTCGAGGCATTAAGCCAGCCATCTACTTCGCCATTCATTCTTTTTTATTGGTTCTCCAAAGATGATCATACGAGGGAGGCAGACCTTTTTTAACCGAAAAGGAAATTGAGGCAGCTATTGATATTTTCTCAAAGCGTATGCCTTTTGATCCAGAAATTCTCTGTGAGAATCGAGAAGTAAAAAGATGTTCACAGATTTCAAGGAATGTTTAGAATTCCCTCAGATATATGCAATATTCCTGGTTATAATAATAGAGGATAATTAGAAGTTGCTGTTGTTGTACCTTTAGATAGAGATTATGGAAAAAATAGACAGTGAAGAGGGGAGTTAAACCTAAATAGGTGATTCAAGAAGTCCAGCCAGAATGGAAGTGAGAGATGAATATAATCAAGAAAGAAAACAGAGAATTAACCAAGGCAATTACACGGGAAAGGCATAAATTGAGCGCACTTTTGGAAGATTTCAATTGGATGTTAGGGCTTTTCAGGAACAAAACAAGGGTTTATAGGGTTTTAACTGCAATCCTTCTTACCACTGTAATATTGACTGCCTGTGATCCTGGTAAGAGTCCAGAGATTTATGAGCAAGCAACAGAAACATTATTACCAAATTCTACTCCTGCAGAAACCCAAACACCTACTTCACCACCTACTCCTACAGAAACAACCATACCTACAGAAACGGCTACCCCTAGGCCAACAGTTACGCCAATTGTGGAGGGAAATTTAGCTCCTTTTCTTGGGAAAGAAAATCGTGATGCTAGTATTGTTAAAGATATATTAATTATTCAAAATGTCATAAATAGCTATGATCCCGAATCTGATTTAGGTTTTGGAGAGTATATTTCTGGTATAAAAAGGAGCTTTGAGAATAATGAAGAGACAGATCATATTTACAGACTTCTAGATAATTTAGGGCAATATGATAAGATTAACACGCTAATATTAGCTCGAGTAATGCAAGAAAACCTCCCTGAGTTAGGAATAATTGATACTGGTGTTTGGTCTGAGAACAGGGTTGCTGATATTTTTCCCCCCGAGGGAATTTCAGATATCGTCTATCAAAGAGAAACAGAACTAGAGCCGGACTATAGGGTGGGCTTCTATCTCTACGAAGGTTTCGAGATTACTGGAGAGCACCCTAAAGGCTGCGTAACTATTGGAGACATCCCAGTAGGAATTGTCCCTTTAGGAGCTTTAATTTTTAATTCTGAGAATTATGACCCATTAGATCCAGCCTCAGACTTTACTTTATTTATTACGGTTGCTAGACTGAAGGATCCTACAGGTATAGAGGGTCTCAATGCTATAGCGCTATTAGTAGCAACAATAGACGAAGAGGGGAGAATGGTTTTGATTGAAGTAAATGAGGGTAATATAGATGAACATTTTGGTAGTGGCGTGATAATACAAATGGGCGGGAAGGAGTGGGTAGAGTTCCTGATAGATTCAGACTCTTAAATTAACAACACACTGTCCAATGAGGAGGGAGTGTTGCATATTTTGTGTAAACCAATTTTTACCATCAACCACCTATAAATGAACAGGCACACGATCACCAAAGAAAATTATCAATTGTGCCAGGATGTCACAGCAATTGAGGACTGGCATCGTCCATTTTTCGCTAACCTGTATCGTCACCAAGTATAACTGCTGAGCAAGGCATCGTCACTGACAAAAGCCGATTTGGTCTTGGTGACTTTTCTTAACTTGTCCCATGTTTATGTGATCAATTCAATCTCTTTACAAAGAATCCAAATTGATTTAGAATTCCTCTAACTGGTAAGACCTCTTACCACTCACCATTGGAGGCTCGTTGTCAACCCAACCAAACTGGATCAGCCCTGAAAAGCCGATTGATCTCACAGAAAAGCAGCTGCTCGCCGCGATTTTGGACGGCACCTTTTCTACAGGCACTTCCCTGCCCCCCGAACGTGAGCTGGCTCAATCCCTGGGCATAACACGACCTACTCTTCGTGGAGCGCTCCAACGTCTTTCTCGCGATGGTTGGATTCAGATCCAACAGGGAAAATCCACGATCGTAAAAGATTACTGGAAAGAAGGCAACCTGGTCATGCTCAATGCTCTTTCCAAACAGCCCGAAGTTCTCACGCCCGCTTTGATCTGGAACCTGCTTGAAGTGCGTGCCGCTTTAGCTCCGCAGTACACCCGCCTCGCCTTTTCCCGCTCTGCTGAGCAGTTGATTGACTTTCTAAACCGCTACACTGATCTTCCCGACACGCCCGATGCCTATGCGCAAGCCGACCAGGAACTTCACCACCAATTAACCGTGTTATCCGGTAACCCTATTTTCACCCTGATCTATAACGGTTTCCGGCAGATATCTTACCAGGCAGGTCTGGACTATTTCGCTTCCGTTGAGGCCCGCGAATCTTCCCTCGAATTTTACAAAGGGCTTCTGCAAGACGCTCACAACCACGACCCACAAAGCGCGGCCAGGCGCACAGCCGCGGTCATGCAGGACAGCCTGGATTTTTGGCAAAAGTTTGTAAGGTCTTAAGAGAGGTACTATGAAACAAACGCAATCTCGTCAACAACGCTGGTCGCAACTGGACCAGGATTGGGATCTAATTATCATCGGCGGTGGCATTACCGGCGCGGGCATCTTCAAAAGAGCGGTTAGCGGTGGCTTAAAAACACTGTTGCTGGAAGCACAAGACTTCTCCAGTGGCACCTCGTCCAAGTCCTCAAAGCTGGTGCACGGCGGTTTTCGTTACCTGCGCAGTGGTCAACTCGATGTCACCCTTGAATCCGTCAAGCAACGGGAACGGCTGCTCAAACAGGCCAAAAACCTGGTTACCCCGCTCACCTTTGTGCTCCCCTATGGCGGGCAAGATCAACTCAAGCGCGCCTTCCGGGCTGGCGTGCTCATCTATGACCTGATGGCTCCTAAATGGAATCACCGCCACCTCGATCTCAGCGAACTCGCTAACATGCTGCCCTTGCTCAAACCTGAAGGGCTGGAAGGTGCCTATATCTATGGTGACGCCCTTCTGGATGACAGCCGCATGGTCTTGCGCCTGATCCAGGAAGGCTGCCAACATGGTGGCACAGCTTTGAACTACGCTAAAGTAGAATTATTGCTCACAGACAAGAACGGACGCGTTCACGGAGTAGCGCTGATGGACCGCTCCAGAGCTGACCTGGGAACGCTTGAATTGAAATCAAGA
>JBBAES010000168.1:0-3419 GCA_041655815.1 Anaerolineaceae bacterium | reverse complement strand
ATGGCAGGTTGTGGTTCTCCTTATTGCTTTGTTTCAGCACAATAACAATAACGGATGTTTCCACTTCCTGCTATTCTATTTAATCTTCACTGTCCAATATGTAGTGTAATCCTACACCTCCTCACACGATTTTCTTACAACGCTCTTGCCAATCCAATGGCAATGTGGTATAAAATTATCTAATTACAGCCCTTGTGGCACTCTTATCCAGAGAGGTGGAGGGACCGGCCCTATGAAACCTCGGCAACCAACTTAACGTACGGTGCCAACTCCGGCAGACAGATCTGGAAGATGAGAGGCTAATGCATACCCCGCGGAATGCCCCTCACTGACAGGGGCATTTTTTTATAACCTGAGGAGGTTACATTGACTACATTTATGAATTCACCAAAATATCTGTTCACCTCGGAATCGGTGACCGAAGGTCACCCCGATAAGATCTGTGACCAGATCAGCGACGCCATCCTGGATGCCATGATCACTGAAGACAAGTCCAGCCGCGTGGCTTGCGAAACCGCCATTAAGACTGGGTTTGTGCTTACCTATGGCGAAGTCACCACAAAAACCTATGTCGATATCGATGCCCTCGTGCGTGAAGTCGTTAACAGCATCGGCTATGACCGTGGTAAAAAAGGCTTTGATGGCACCACCTGTGGGGTACTGGTAGCGCTTGCCAACCAGTCTCCTGATATCGCCCAGGGAGTGGACCGGAACGGTCGCCTTGAGGATTTCAGTTACTCGGATGAATACATTGCGGCTGGCGGCGCCGGCGACCAGGGCATGATGTTTGGTTACGCTTGTGATGAAACCGAAACCCTGATGCCTATGCCTATTTACTATGCCCATAAACTTACTCGCCGAATGGCTGAAGTGCGTAAGGATGGCACCCTCGGCTGGATGTACCCCGACGGCAAAAGCCAGGTGACCGTTGAGTATCATTTCGGTAAACCAGCCCGTATTCACACCATCGTAGTTTCCAGCCAGCATTCTGATAAATTCGAAGGTATTGAGTTAAGTAACGATCGCATCCGCGCCGATGTCATCAAACACGTCATCATTCCTACTATCCCCGCTGAATTGATTGACGATGACACAAAAATTTATGTCAACCCCACTGGCCGCTTCGTTATCGGTGGCCCAATGGGCGACGCCGGCCTTACAGGACGCAAAATCATCGTTGACACTTACGGTGGCATGGGGCGTCATGGCGGCGGTGCTTTCAGCGGAAAAGACCCGACAAAAGTGGACCGTTCTGCCGCCTATGCTGCCCGCTGGGTAGCCAAAAACGTGGTTGCTGCCGGCTTGGCCCATCGCTGCGAGGTCCAGCTCTCTTACGCCATCGGCGTGCCTGAACCCCTGAGCATCAACGTGGAAACGTTTGGCACCGGCACCGTCGATGACGGAAAAATCGCTGAAGCAATCAGCCAGGTTTTCGACTTACGACCTCGGGCCATTATCCGCAACCTTGATTTGCTCCGCCCGATTTACCGCCAACTTGCGAGCTACGGTCACTTCGGCCGCGACGACCTCGATCTGACCTGGGAAAAAACTGACAAAGCTGAAGCCCTGCGCTCAGCAGTCGGTCTGGCAAAATAGAGCCGGTTCCAATCAGGTAACAAGATAAAACAAAAAAAGCAGGCGGTAATGCCTGCTTTTTTTGTAAAGACTCAACCAAATTTTCGCTTGCATTGGCATGCCGAAATGATTACTATTGTAGACCGATGGAATCTAAAAGACGGCTTCTGACAATTCTTCTGAGCATAATTTTTGTGCTTTCAACCGCTTTGGCGGTTAGTTTTGGCATGCGATATAGAGAGGAAGTGCAGCAATCCATGCTTGAGATGACCCGTCAGTCAGAGAATATCGCCAATTTTATAGCTGAATACAATCTGACTGCTACCCTTACGCCGAGCACCAGCGCCACCAACCTGCCGGATTCCGGGCCAAAAAAGTTGCTGCTGCCCACAACCACCCTGACATCCACACCCACACCCAACCCGCATGCCGAGGAGTTGCAGCATGCGCTCTCACTTGTTGAGATAAACTTTCCTGCCTGGCAGAGCCTCAATAAGGACGTACAAGCCTGGATCCATAACAATGCAATCCGGGTTGACCTGCCCATCGTCGATTCTCCTGACAACGAATACTATCTCATTCGTGATATTGACCTGTCCTATAAAGCCATGGGCTCGCTTTTTTTTGATTATCGAAACCATACTGACTTCAGCGACCCCAACACAATCATTTATGGGCATAATTTTGACAACGGGTTCATGTTCAGCAACCTGGTCTGGTATAAAAGCCAGCAGTTCTATGAGCAGAACCCTTTTTATTACCTTTACACACCAGAGCAAGTTTACCGCGTAGATATCGCCGCAGGCGTCGTCGTCTCTGAAACAGATATAACCTACCTGGAGGTTGCTTTCGAATCCGATATGCAGTACCGCAATCTGATTCATTTGATAAATGATAACTCCGTGATCGAAACCGGAATAGACATTTCACCTCATGACCAAATTGTTACACTTTACACCTGCACAAACGATTGGCAAGGGCAACGTTTTGTGCTGATCGGCAAAGTCACTCGGCTGGGTCCTTTCACTACCAGATAATTCTTTCTCTTTTACCCGTCACTTTGAGTCCCATACCCTGGTTTTGATTGGGTATCATCAGCAACCAGATTTATTCAGTTGTGCCTTTAATCCATATGTAGCGCCTTCCACATACCTTGTACATATAATTGGAATTCTACTTACTAGAAGATAAAGTTGGATACTTATTAGGTTTTTGAACTTACTTTGAAAGGTTAAATTATGAAAACAATATCCACAATTCTGATAGCACTTGTTTTGCTTGTTACTCTCAGTCAAGTGGAACAGACGGTTAACGCAGGCCGGGACTACCAGCTCAACCTCTCACATATTGAATGTGTTGGGTCTTATGTAGAAATTCACTTTGTGCTATTGAATACTAGTGCAGGGGATAACATCTCTGACCTCACTTATAATTATGGAACTATTTCGCCTGGTCCAAGAACTGGGAACGTTGTCCACTTCACTGACAATGTGTCTCCTGGATACTACAACATAACCAGTGCCACTGTGTCGGTCAACAACACAATGGTCACGCTTCATAACCCCGGTTCCTATGCTGGCAATTATGGCTGCCAACAACAGACCAGTACACCTACCAACACACCTACCAACACACCTACTAACACACCGACTAACACACCGACTAACACGCCCACCAATACACCGACTAACACACCGACTAACACTCCGACTAACACTCCGACGGATCCACCCAAGAGTACTCCGACTAACACACCCACAAACACACCGACGGATCCACCCAAGGGTACTCCGACTAACACACCCACAAATACACCGACGGATCCACCCGACAACACACCGATC
>JBBAES010000167.1:0-3450 GCA_041655815.1 Anaerolineaceae bacterium | reverse complement strand
TGGACTAAAGCCCAGCCGTACGGCCATGATTCTTTTCCGCCCTTTCCCGTGTCTGCAATTCTTTCAGCTGGACTAAAGCCGGCCGAACGCAGGGGGTCTATGATGCTGGGAGCGAAGCGAGTATTACTTGCTCCCTCCGAAGTTGCTTGCATTCAAGATTTCTGCGGCTAGACCATTGACCAGCCGGACGATCATAATTTCCTCCCCCGCATTTGTCTGCATTAGCAACTTCTGCAGTTGGACAATGGATTACTTGTACGGAGGGGGCTTGCTCCCTCCGAAGTTGCTTGCATTCAAGATTCCTGCGGCTGGACCAAGGCCCAGCCGTACGGCCATAATTACTATTGCAATCGACAGCATCTGCTTTCTCTGCGGCTGGACCAAGGCCCAGCCATACGGCCATAATTTCTCTCGCAATCGACCGCATCTGCTTTTTTGCGGCTGGACTAAAGCCCAGCCGTACGGTCATAATTTCCTCCACCATAATTGACCGCATCTGCAACTTTGCGGCTGGACTAAAGCCCAGCCGTACGGCCATAATTTCTCCCGCAGATGTCTGTATCAGCAATCTCTGCGAGTGGACTAAAGCCCAGCTGTACGATCATAATTCCTTCCATCGAAATCGACCGCATCTGCTTTTTTGCGGCTGGACTAAAGCCCAGCCGTACGGTCACAGCGTTGGCATAACTAAAAACAGCTTTGATCGCAACGATGCGTGTTGTTACCCTCCTAAGGCTTATCTCTAACCGGTCTATAATTCATCCAAACCAATAAAAAAGGACATACCATGCTCAACCCGGAAACCCAGAAGAAATTAATCAATGCAGGGCGCAAGTTTATGAAGAGTTTTTCCACCAGCCCGTATGATGATTTTGAATCAGACCAGCAACTCAAATTACCTCAACCGCCCCTGGTCAAAGCAGCAATGAGAGATCAGGCCCTACAACTCCCCAGAAATTTCGAGGATCTTGACATGGAGCAAGATTTCATCAGTTTGCTGAAAGAGCGGAAAAGCTCTCGCGTTTACACCGGAGAACAAGTCAGTCTGCTGCAGCTATCCTTTTTGCTTTGGGCAACACAGGGGATAAAGGACGTCCGTGGTAAAGCTTACGCGACTTTGCGCACTGTTCCTTCTGGTGGCGCGCGCCATGGTTTTGAAAGCTATCTGCTGGTGCAAAATGTCGAAGGCTTGCAGGCGGGAGCTTATCACTATTTACCCATGGGTCACCAAGTAGAATTCTTGCATCCAGTGCCAGACCTGCAGGATGCGATATCTGTCTCGCTTGAAGGTCAGAGTTGGGCAAGCAAAGCCAGCGTGATTTTCTATTGGAGTTTTGTGCCTTACCGCTGTGAGTGGCGCTATGGCATTTGGGCTCACCGACCCGCCCTGATTGATGCTGGCCACGTCGGTCAAAACCTTTACCTGGCCTGCACCGCACTGGAATTGGGCACCTGTGCAATCGCTGCGTTGGATATGAGTGTTAGCGACTCACTGTTTGGTTTGGATGGGGAGGAAGAATTTATGGTCTATGCCTCCCCGGTGGGCACCATCTCAAGAACGGATCAGACGCAGGAAAAAGCCTTTTATCAGTTCGTGGATGATGAGGGTTTGTAAACCCAGGATCCATGGTCCCTACAACAAATGAATCGACGTTTCAACAGGTTGTATATGGTCGCTAAGTCTTGTTACTTTTGCGTTGCTGTCGGTTACAATTTCAGCAGGTTGTTTGCTTAAAGAGGTTGCCCATGATCAGACGTGACAAAATCAACTATTACCTTGACCTTGCTGAAATGGTCAGCCAACGCGCCACCTGCCTGCGCAAGCAATATGGTGCCGTGATTGTGAAGAACGATGAGGTGGTTTCAACCGGATATGTTGGAGCCCCAAGGGGTAGGGCAAATTGCATCGATCTGGGCTTTTGCATCCGCGAGCAAATGAATGTTCCCCGGGGAGAGCGCTACGAACTCTGCCGCAGTGTTCATGCTGAGGCAAACGCCATAATCAGCGCCTCACGCGAACGCATGCTGGGCAGTTCGTTATACCTGGCTGGGATAGACCTGAAAGACGATGGCAATTACGTGAAAAATGCCAACCCATGTTCGATGTGTAAAAGGATGATCATTAACGCCGGCATCGAGATGGTGTATATTCGAGATGACAAAGACAATTATCGCGTAACTAGAGTACAGCAATACATTGATCAAGACGAATCGTTGCATGGTCAGATGGGATATTAATCTTTCAATGCACATGATGGAACGAACGTTTAGGGAAATTGACAATTAAAATAACACACCTTCTCGCCTCTTTTCCAGTGGAGAAGGCTACGACCACAGACCAATAACCGTAGATCTGGATAATTTAGGTATTTTTGGATGAAAGAGATAAAAAAATGAAAACAAGAAAAGTTGCCCGGGTAGTCAGGGGCGTACCGGCTGTCGATGGAGCGGGTGTCAAATTGACCCGAGTTTTGAGCAGAAACACAGTGGAAGACTTCGATCCTTTTTTGATGCTCGATTCGTTTGATTCGACCAACCCACCGGACTATTTACGCGGTTTTCCTATGCATCCACATCGTGGAATCGAGACCATCACCTATCTTGTAGAAGGTAAACTAGCCCACCAGGACAACCTGGGCAATCAGGGGATGATCACACCGGGCGCCAGCCAATGGATGACTGCTGGTAACGGCATTTTGCACCAGGAAATGCCCCAGGAATCCGAACACTTCCTTGGTTTGCAGCTGTGGCTCAACCTGCCGGCAGCTGAAAAAATGACCGAACCGAAATACTTCGATATCCGCCCTGAAGACAGAGGCCTGGTTGAAGAAAGTTGTGCGAGTGTGAGAGTCATTTCTGGCTCTTATGAAGGAGTTGAAGGCGCAAAGCCACACCATATCCAGGCCACCCTGCTGGATGTCAACCTGAAAGCGGGACAAAGCATCGAGATTCCGGTCAAAGAGGACGAGACCGTCTTTGTCTTTTCAATATTGGGTGAGACCATGGTAGGTGGTGAGATTTTTGAAGAAAAAACCGCACTGCTGCTCGAGGATGGCAATTTAGTTGAAGTCAGCGCAATGCCAGGGCATACGGCACGTTTCATCCTGGCCAGCGCACCAGCCTTGCACGAACCCGTTGCCTGGGGTGGTCCGATCGTCATGAATACGAGAGAAGAACTTCAACATGCTTTCGACGAGTTACAAGCCGGCACATTTATAAAATAAGGACACGAAAAGATAAGGAGAAAAAATGAAGAAATTTGATGTCGTCGTTATCGGCGCTGGTCCGGGCGGTTACGTCGCCGCGATTCGCGCTTCACAATTAGGCTTGAAAGCCGCCATCATTGACAAACAGTGGCTGGGTGGAGTTTGTCTGAACGTTGGCTGCATCCCATCTAAAGCGCTGCTGCACAACGCTGAGATGGCGTATACCCTGCGCAATAATGCCAAA
>JBBAES010000166.1:0-3498 GCA_041655815.1 Anaerolineaceae bacterium | reverse complement strand
TGTCGGCTTCAACATACCAGCGGTTGTCAAAGTCAGTCTGGTAGAGTTCGATCAAGCCTAATATAAACGCCGCATAGTCTTCGAGGAAGACTTCATTGCTTACCCGCCCTTTTCTCCAGGCCCGGCGAAGTTGTCCTTCTGACTTTAAAGAATAGAGGATAAAGTTGGCGTTCGACTGTGCGACACGTAGATATTCGGAGTTATCCAAAACTCGCCTGGCTTGTGCAAATGTCGAGAGCATTAAGCCATTCCAGGACGTGAGCACCTTATCATCGGTTCCGGGTCTTTGTCGGCGATTTCGGGCGGCAAACAATTGAAACTGGCGTTGGGTGAGCCTCCTTTGAACTTCACCGATATCCAGTTCAAATCGATTAGCCAGCGCGAGGTCGTCCATCGCTCGCCGTAAAATGCTCTTACCTTCCCAATTCCCAGAAATTGTTAATCCAAACGCTGCTTCAAAGAGATCATCCTTAGCGCCAAAGACCTGACGGATTTCGTCGAGCGTCCACACGTAAAATTTCCCCTCGATTCCCTCTGAGTCAGCATCCAGGCTGGAGTAGAAACCTCCTTCTGGATCGCGCATTTCTCTTTTTACGAAATCGAGTGTTTGCTCAACCACCTTGCGAAAAAGAGGCTCCCTGGTGATTTGCCAGGCGTGTAGATAAACCTGGGCTAACTGCGCGTTATCGTAGAGCATTTTTTCGAAGTGAGGAACAAGCCAGTCATTATCCGTGGAATATCTGGAGAACCCGCCACCAATGAGATCATACATTCCACCCCTTGCCATCGCCTTTAACGCATGGACTACAACGTTCAACGCCTCTGGCTCATCCGATACAGCTCGCCGGAGAAGGAATTCTAACGCCATTGGCTGCGGAAACTTAGGTGCTCTTCCCCACCCGCCATGCTGCCAATCATAGGTCCTGATTAGCTTACGGGCTGCTTGCGCTAACGCTTCGTCCGTAAAGGAACCGGATGAGGTTGCTGTTTCTGGTCTATCGTGTAAGGCAGATTGCAAACTCTCTCCTGCCTGCAAAATCTGAGCCCGGTCATCCTTCCACAACCTGGCGAGATGCAGCAGTATTTCCTTGAAAGCAGGCATACCGTATCGAGGCTGGGGTGGGAAGTAGGTGCCGCCATAGAAAGGGATAAGCTCGGGGGTCAGGAAAACCGACATTGGCCAACCTCCCTGACCTGTCAGTGCCACGACAGCTGACATATAGATACTATCCAGATCAGGACGTTCCTCTCGATCCACCTTAATATTGATGAAGTTATCATTCATAATGGCGGCAACTTCAGGATCTTCAAAGGATTCATGAGCCATAACATGACACCAATGACATGCTGAATAACCAATGCTCAAAAAAATTGGTTTATCCTCCACGTGCGCTCTTTCAAGCGACTCATTCCCCCAGGGGGACCAATCGACTGGATTATTTGCATGCTGCAACAGGTATGGCGAAGTGGAATTGACCAATTGGTTTGACATTGTTACCTCCAAAAATAGCCCAGCCCTGGTTTTGCATCCTTCAGGCATAAATTGAACTGATCCTTCTTACGTTCAAAATTATACCAATTTCAGCTTTGAACCTTTCCTGCACAGGCTCTACAAACCCCTGACAAGAAAACAACCGCACATTATACGAAGTTTGAATGCAAAAGAAAATAATTATATAATTAACGAATCTCCTAAACTATTTAAGAGGATATGATGAGGAAAATTATTGCAACATTATTGCTAGTTGCCTTGATGGCAGCAGCTTGTAACACGTCGGGTAATACCGACCTAACAATTCCAACGCAACAGAATGAAATACAAACGGAGGATACCAAACCGATGGAAAACAATGTAATAGACACAACCTATAAAAAGCAAGATGGCGTTGAAGTTATCTACTTGGCCGGGGGCTGTTTTTGGGGCATCGAAAAGCTGATGCAGTCAATTCCCGGTGTAGTAGAGGCGACCAGCGGTTACGCCAATGGCAATGCCGATATCGCGCCAAGCTACGAGCAGGTAGTTACCGGAAAAACCGGTTATCGTGAAACCGTAAGGGTTGAATATAAACCTGACGAAGTCAGCCTGGATGCCCTAGTCTTTGCATACTACCGTGTGATCGACCCAACGGTTGCGAACGCACAGGGCAATGACGTTGGCACCCAGTATCAGACCGGCATCTACTTCACAAACGATGCCGCGAAGGACACGGTCGAGCGCATTACGGCAATCGTAAAGGAGTGGTACGAGGATTTTGTTGTGGAAATCAAACCCTTGGAACGCTTCTATGACGCGGAAGAATATCATCAGAACTACCTGGATAAAAATCCCATGGGATATTGCCATATTTCCGGAGATGAAATGGCTGCCATTACCGACATCATTGTTGACCCTGGCAACTACCCGCGCCCAACGGATGAGACCATCAGGGCGACACTGACTGAGCAACAATACCGTGTGTCCCAGCTAGCAGGAACTGAGCCGGCATTTCGGAATGAGTATTGGGATAATCATGAGCGTGGTCTCTATGTTGATGTTGCCACAGGTGAGCCCTTGTTTTCATCCAGCGACAAATTTGACAGTGGTACGGGTTGGCCGAGTTTCTCCAAAGGTATTGATGAAAACACCTTTGTGACCATTGTCGATAATTCTATGGGTATGACACGTACTGAGGTCCGCAGCCGTGCCGGGAACTCGCACTTGGGACACATTTTTTATAACGAAGGCTTGTCACCAACCGGGACGAGATACTGCATGAACAGCGCCTCTTTAAGATTTGTGCCCTACGACGAGATGGAAGCCGAGGGGTATGGCTACCTAATGGACTATATCGACTGAAACCGATATACTGGCTGTGCCTTCATGGCTTCGATGACCTGGTTTGTTTTGTAAGATAGAACGTAAACCGTTCACCAATGCCAAGGTGGCTGACCTGATAAGTCAGCCACTTTTTGTTGTTGGATCACTGGTGAAGAGACCTCTAACCCGCTCCAATTGAGCGTGATCCGTCATGTCCATGCGCAGTGGCGTTATAGAAATGTAGCCCTGTTTTATAGATCCGTAATCGGTGCCTTCCTCAACCAGTCCTGAAGGGGGGTCTCCGCCAATCCAATAATAAGGGATTCCGCGTGGATCAATGCGTTTTTCAAGCGCGTCATGATACAACCTCACGCCCTGTCGCGTAAACAACACGCCTTCATAATCGCCTTCCGGGCGATATGGCACGTTGATGTTCCAAATTGGGGCCGGCATATTCCCGTCCCAAAGTAGGTGCAATTGCTTGATGACCTTGACGGCTGCTTCTGCCGCTGAATCGTATTCCAGTGGACCCTGGTGATGTTCCGGGGCGTCTATAGAAACCGCATACCCGGGCACACCGTTGATAGCACCCTCCATGGCAGCGGTAACCGTGCCGGAATAGGTGACATCCAGACCGACATTAGCATTGGGGTTGATCCCGGAAACGACCGCGTCAAACTGAATGCCCAAAGCCCCCATCA
>JBBAES010000165.1:0-3504 GCA_041655815.1 Anaerolineaceae bacterium | reverse complement strand
GATGTTTCAGCAGTCCAAGGCACCTATCAAATAACACCGGCCTCCTTGCTGAAGGCCAGGGAGCAAGGTTTGCTGCCCAAACACCTGATTCTGCTTTTGCGAAAACATGCCGAATCCGGATTGCCGCCAATTCTCTATCAGGCTATCAAGAGTTGGGAAGCCGAGGGTACCCAGGCAAACATCCAGACTCAAACCATCCTGCGGCTGGGCACACCCGAAATCCTGCAGGCTCTGCGCGAATCCTCTGCAGCCCATTGGTTGGGCGAGAGCCTCGGCCCCACTGCTGTGATTCTCAAACCGGGCGCAGAGAAGTCCGTTATACAAGCCCTATCAGCCTTGGGTTACCTGACCGACTATAATGAAAGTGAGCATAAAGATGGATGAAAAACGACTAACCATGAAAGAACCCGGCTTTTGGAATTATGGCCTGCGATACATTCTCATGTGGACCCTGGCTATTGTCGCTGTTCTGGGCTTCAGCCGTTTTCTTAACACCCTCCTCGAACGTGGTGTCATGTTCGAGCTCGACTTTCCCGCCTGGCTACCCACTTACTTGATTATCACAGGTTTCTTCCAACTGGTTTTTGGCATGACTGCCTACATAGCTTTAAAAGAGAAAAGGACCTGGAATCTGCCAGCGCTCTGGATCACCACCTTGCTCACCATCGCCTCCATCTGGGTCGAACGCCTGTTTCTTTGGGTTCCGGACCAGCGCGCTACTAACCCCACTTTCACCATTGTGCTTCACCTGGTTTGGTTGCTTTTGATTATTTTCTATACGATCACAGAAAGAAGGAAGGAACCTGTCGATGGATCAAGAGATTGAAGTCAAGTTTCTTCTCAAAGATTTGACAGCCTTGATCCAAAAAATCGATCAGCTGAATCTGTCTTGCACCCAGAAACGGGTTCACGAATTCAATTTGCGTTATGACCTGCCTGACGGCCACCTGGTTGCCAAAAAGCAAGTTCTTCGCCTGCGTCAGGATACGCAAGCCCTGCTCACCTTTAAAGGACCCGGCGTTTTGGATGAAGGTGTGCTCTTGCGTAAGGAGATCGAAGTAAGCGTCTCAGATTTTGACACCGCCAGGCGCCTTCTGGAGGCTTTGGGCTACCAGGTGATCATGATGTACGAAAAATACCGAGCCAATTACCTCATGGATGGCGTGATTCTCTCTGTTGATGAGACCCCCTTTGGATTGTTTATTGAGTTAGAAGGCGAAAGCCCCGCACAGGTAAAATCCGCTGCCAGTCTGCTTGGGCTTGACTGGCGACAGCGCATCAATCTAAGCTATTCAGCTTTGCTCGATCAGTACAATAAAAACACAAAAAATGTATTCCGCGACCTCACCTTCGAGGCATTTGAGGGTCTCAAGGTCACCTCGGCTGACCTGGGGCAAAATTATGCCGATCTGCAGGCATGAACCGTCAATGAAGCTCTGGAAAACCCTTTCACGGCAAATAGTCTTTGATCGAACCCCGTGGCTCAAGCTCGAAGAACACCAGATCGAGCTGCCTGACGGAAAAATTATCAATGATTGGATCTGGATAGACACACCTGATTTCGTCATTGTTGTGGCAATCGACCAACAAGACCGCTTTCTGGTTTTCGAGCAGACCAAATATGCATCTGCAGGTATCACTCTTGCGCCTGTTGGCGGGTATATCCAGCCAGGGGAAGAAACTCTTGCGGCTGCTAAACGCGAGTTGTTGGAAGAAACTGGCTATGCGGCCGACGAATGGACCCATATGGGTAGTTTTATGACCGATGCCAATCGTGGAAATGGCAAAGGATGGTATTTTTTAGCCAAAAATGCTCATAAAACAGACCAAATCGCCCTTTCGGACGATCTGGAGGAGCAGCGTTTACTTTTTTATTCAGCAAAAGAGCTGCGTGAAGCTCTGGAAGGTAATCAGGTAAAAATAATCACCTGGCAGGCAGGTTTTAGCATGGCCCTTCTGCGTCTTTCCGCTTGACCCGATCAATAAATCACCAGGTTTCATAACGAACAATAGCTTCTAAATCCTTACGTGGTTTAGACTCAGGCTGTTCGTCAGGGTAACCAACCGGGATTACTGCCAGAACAAACTTGTCCTCAGGAACGCTCAACACTGGCCTGATCCCTTTTTGATTGAACGCTCCACACCAGCAAGCGCCCAGCCCTTGGTTGTCAACCTCCAGCAGCATATGAGTTACAGCAATTGCTGTATCCCGGATAGCACGTTTGAGATCATACAGACTGGTTTCCTCATCGACAATCATATCGGCATAGTTCTCGTTCATGGCGCAAATATCCGCCACCGCGACGATCACAACCGGTGCAGTGGCGATCCACATTTGGCTGTTGGTTGCGACGGCCACTTCTTCCCTCACCAATTCATCTTTGATCACAATAAAAGACCAGGGCTGCCTGTTATTCCCTGATGGTGCCAGCCTGGCCGCTAGTAGAATTTCGTTCAACTTTTGGTCTTCAATGGGTTTGTCCAAGAATTTTCGGACGCTTTTCCGGCGTCTAATAGATTCAATCATCACTCACCTGCCTTTCCCCTTAAGTTTATACCAAAATATTCTGCTCAACCCCTGCTGTGGATGATGCGAGCCCCACACCAATGTAGTCAACCCAGCCCAACTATCCCCGATATTCCAAAATATCTCCTGGCTGACACTGCAATGCCTCACAAATCGCCTCCAGTGTGCTAAAGCGGATCGCTCTCGCCTTCCCTGTCTTCAAATTTGACAAATTGCTCATGGTGATTCCAACCTGCTCCGAAAGCTCCGTCAGGCTCACTTTCTGCTTAACCATCTCCATATCTAAATTGATAATAATTGCCATTGCTGCCTCAGACCGTCAGGTCAACTTCCTGCTTATAATCAACCGCCTTTTGGAACATCGCAGCGATCAGGGAGAAAAAGACAGCAACTATGATCATTGCCAAGATTCCCAGAATCACATAAAGGTTAGTGATCGAACCGTCCACATTGGCTTTGGTGTAGAAGAATAGAATCATTAGCGGAATGATGGCTACCAAAGCAAGAATGCCGATCCCTCTCAGCAGGCATACAGATTGCGGTTCGAATACCGTGTTTTTGCTGATGCGTTCTAATAACAAGAACGCCAGCACCAACGCGGTCAGCACGCAAGCCAGGATGACCCAGGCTATAACCAGTACCGGCACACGCATATAAGTGATGGTTGGGTTAGCCTTCGCCACTTCATTGGAGAACGGCACCAGATAAGCACCGATTCCCAGGGTAAGCAACATCGCGAAGATCACCCCTATCTCCACAATAATTGTCTGTACTCGAATTTTCATATCTTGACCTCCTTCCAGCTTCAGCTGGATGTAATCTGATATGAACGCAGTATATCCGGGTATTTATCGTTTGTCAATAATTATTTGTCGTTATTCGTCAATTTTCAGTAGAATTGGTTGAGTCACCTTTATCGGGTTCTTTTCGCGTCAGTCTCAGCCGTGCTGCTTCTTACTCCAGTGGAATCAAGTCTA
>JBBAES010000164.1:0-3552 GCA_041655815.1 Anaerolineaceae bacterium | reverse complement strand
TTATCCAGGCGCTGGGCATCGACCTGAGAGCCTCAGTACTCAAGGGGCGAAATAATTATCTCTGCCCACGTAGATTGAAGCTTATGCGCAGGCGAGGCCCTGAAAGCGTCGATGAGCTGCGCGTGCTCGCTAAAGTGCTTGTCTGGCTGCAAAGCAGCAACAGCGGTGACAGGCGCGAGATTAACCTCAACGGCCCGGTCGAACGTTTGGTTTGGTCGCGGCTTTCAGCAGAAGATGAAAGCTGCAGACTGGAGAACTGTCTTAAGAGTATGGGCGGCAGTTGCCCCTTCTACAAAGCCCGCATGGCGGCAGAAAGTTCCCACATCCTGGTGATCAACCATGCCCTGCTGCTGGCAGACGCTGCCGCTGACAACCAGGTTTTGCCAGATTTTAACTACCTGATCGTCGATGAAGCTCACCACCTCGAATCCGCAACAACTAATGCCATGAGTTTCAGTTTGCGTGCTGTTGATGTAAACCGAACTGTACGTGAACTGGGTTCCAGTCAGCAGGGCGTGCTGGGCAGGCTGGTCAGTATTGCTGGACCGGCACTGATGCCGGCTGACCTGGCTCTCCTGCTGCAGGCGGTTCAGGCTGCTTCTGAACGCGCCTTCCGTTTTGACACCTGCATGACGGCTTACTTCAAAGCGCTCGACTTTCTCATGGAGGAGCTGCGGGAAGGTAAACCGCTGGGCACCTACCCTCAGAAGACCCGTATTTTGCCCTCTACCCGCATGATTCCAGCCTGGCTTGAGGTCGAAATCGCCTGGGAACAGGCGAAAGCTAACCTGGAAGAGTTGTTGAAGCTGATCAAAAATATCCGAAATTCAGTTCAGGGTGTCGATGGTATCGATCCTGATGATGCCGAAGATGTTTTTGGCTCGCTGGCGCGGCTGACCCAGACGCTCACTGAAATCGATTCACAGCTCGAAAACCTGACAATGAACCCGGCTGATGACCAGATATATTGGGTAGAAATTGATCCTCTGCAGTTGCGGATGACGCTTCAGGTTGCGCCTTTGCATATTGGCAACCTCATGGAAAAGTATCTGTGGCACGAAAAAGCCAGCGTGATTCTCACCTCAGCGACCCTGACCACTCACGAGGAGTTTGAGTATCTCAAGCTGAGATTGAACGGGGCGGACGCGCACGAACTGATGGTAGGCTCCCCCTTTGATTACGAAACCTCTGCCCTGGTTTGTATACCAAAAGACATTCCCGAGCCTTCTGATAATTACGGACATCAAAAAACAATCGACGACACCA
Organism: Anaerolineaceae bacterium; assembly: GCA_041655815.1. Lineage (GTDB taxonomy): Bacteria > Chloroflexota > Anaerolineae > Anaerolineales > Anaerolineaceae > Mesolinea. The sequence continues at coordinate 2,286 of JBBAES010000164.1, read as the reverse complement.
TCATTCGGCTGGCACGCGCCACCGGTGGCAGAATGCTGGTTTTATTCACTTCCTACGCCCAGCTGCAACGCACATCGCAAAACATCCAGAACGCCCTGCAGAAAGAAGACATCCAGGTGTTCGAACAGGGCGAAGGCGCCTCAGCCACCGCGCTGCTAGATACCTTCAAGGAGAGCCCCCGTGCCGTCCTTTTGGGAACCCGCTCATTCTGGGAAGGGGTGGATGTGCCTGGAGAGGCATTGCAGGTATTGGTGATTGCCAAGCTGCCATTTGACGTCCCCAGCGACCCAATCGTGGCGGCCAGATCTGAAAGTTTTGAGGATCCTTTCCATCAATATATGCTTCCTGAAGCGATTCTGCGTTTCCGGCAGGGTTTTGGCCGCCTGATCCGAACCCAGACTGATCGTGGTGTTGTTGTTATTCTCGACAAACGCATCCTCAGCAAACAGTATGGCAGGCTTTTTATCGAATCGCTGCCTCGATGTAACACAGTGCAGGGAAGCGTCCTAAACATTCCTGAAGAGGCTGCCAGATGGCTCGGTCTTTAAGCACTTGTTTGTAGAGGGCCTCTACAGCGTAATTGACAAAGCCTTCGTTAGCGTTTACACTTCCTCTCGTCAAGCTTGTGAAAACAGGTATTAATAGGAAGGAGATTAACATGGCATACAGCTTCAAAAACTCAAAAGGTAAAGAATACTTTTTACATGTAAAAAAAGTGAAACGTGCTTCCGGTAAAGAAACAGAATTATATTATTTTGCGACCGATATCCGCAAAGGACAGGAAGTGGAAAAAGTTCCTGAAGGCAAAGAAGTAATGGAACTGGCCTCCGGGCTACCCGTTCTGAAGAAGAAATAATCTATTTCGAACAAGCAAAACACCCCGCTTAAGCGGGGTGTTTTTATTAACATATCTTTTGAACCATGCTCAACTTGCACTACTGTGCTCAATCCCACCCTGCAAAAGACCTTTTGCCACGCGGAATAAGTTGGCAGATGTTATTTCCCAGGTTGCAGTTTGAATAAATGCATCCATAAATTTTAGAGAAACGTCTCAACCCAAACGCTTCCGATTCGCTCCGCGCTTAGAAGCGCGGTAATATCTGCGCGCGAATTGGCACTGGAATTGCAACTAAAGGGACAAGAAGTATTTGTATTGCAAGGAGATTATTATGAAGAAAAAAGCAATTATCTTGTTCATGCTCATCGCCCTGGCTTTGGCGATTAGTGGCTGCCAACGATCGGCCTCAAAAGCTCCGGATTTAACACCTGAGTTCCTCGAACAAGTTGGGACGCCTTTGCCCGTCGATCAACAAATCATCAACGCCACTATGACCGCTCAGGCTATCATCGAAGAATTCAACATGCCCACGCAGTTGGTGGTAAACCCACAGGGCACACAAGTCGCAATCACACAAATCCCTCCAACGCCGGTCCCATCGCCAACCCCCACTAATGCGCCCACGCCCACGCTGCAGGCATTGACTCGCCCGCTCACCTGGGCTGTCCAGGGCGGTGAGAACATCTACTGCCTGGCGCGCCGTTTTGATGTCGACCCGGGGGACATGCTGGCCATCAATAACCTTTACGCCGGCAGCATGCTTCACATCGGCGACGTTCTCGACATTCCCCAAACCGGCTCCTGGCCAGGCGGAGAGCGCAAACTGTTGGCTCATCCTGACACCTGGAATGTGACCCCTGGTGAGACCGTTTTTGAAATTGCCTGCGCCTATGGCGACGTCTGGCCCGAACACATCATCCAGGCGAATGGGCTGTCTGAACCATACGACCTTAGCGGAATCGAGACACTTCAGATTCCTTGACCTGAATCGTATTAGAATAACAGGCGGCACGAGCCTCCTGTTATTTTTAAAAGGAGCAAATAATGACAGAAACAACAATAGTCAACAGGCGACAGGTCTTACAAGGTCACGCGTTTAACGTGGAGAAGGTGCGTTTGCTCCTGCCGGATAACAGAGAGCGCGACTATGACCTTGTTGACCACAACGACGCTGTAACGATCCTACCGATAGATGACGAGGGGATGGTTTACTTTGTACGACAGTATCGCGTTGGAGCAGAAAAAGAGCTGCTCGAGTTGCCTGCTGGCGTGATGGACGAGGGAGAGGCACCCCTTACAACAGCGCACCGTGAGCTGCAGGAGGAAATCGGCAGAGATGCTTCAGTGATGGAACGGATTGGCGGCTTCTATATGGCCCCAGGCTACACGACTGAATATATGCACATATTTTTGGCAACCAATCTCATAGAGAGCCTGTTGGAACACGA
>JBBAES010000163.1:0-3598 GCA_041655815.1 Anaerolineaceae bacterium | reverse complement strand
TAAGCGAATTTGACCTGCTCGGTCAGCAAGTGAACATCACCTATTCCCGCCTCGACCTGGGCACGATCGCCCATATTTTTGATGGCGATAACGCCACACCATTGCGCACGTTGGAAGCCAACCCCCTGCAGATCAGTATTGATTTTACACAGCCAGTCGACCTGCAAAAGGTGACTGCCATGGTCGGCGCACCTGCCACTCGTTTTACAGTCACCATAACCCTCGCCGGAGGCGGGCAAAGGTTTATCTTTTCTGAAGCACTTCCCTCTTCCGATCAAATCCGCTCAATCTCGGTCAATTTTGGGGCAACCTACCAGGTCAGCCAACTCACAATATGGGTCGAAAGTATCAACGAACCTGAGCCCACCCACGTTCATTTGTGGGAGCTAATATTTGAGTGAAAGATACATGTCATTGCGAGCCGTTTTGCCAGTAACATTTGGCGGGATTTCTTAGATTGGCTGTGGCAAAACGGCGTGGCAATCCGCCTTTGCATGGTTTTGATCTTCAATATTCGATATGGATATTAATACAGACTGCCACGCCCCCTTTTCGAAATGCTCAGAAACTCGTAGTTCTTCTGTCGGGGGCTCGCAGTGACCGAGCTTTTTACGATAGAGTGATAGCAGGACTTTAATTTGAGGAAACTGGTTTTGGTTTAAAAATCAAAATCGGGAGTTTTACCTCCCGATTCTTGAACATACTACTTTCCAGAACTAATTTTCAGGAATGACAAAGTTGAAACGGTGATTGGTCACCAGTGGGAATACATCGCATGGAATGTTTTGTTCCATAAAACAAGGTCCACACGGACCGATCGTCCAATCCATCGTAACTTTTGTTTGAGCAGATAGCGGTTTCTCTAATTTGTAGAAGTAGCTGATATCTACGGCTTTACTCCAATCGGTAATATTGGCAAAGTCACTCTCAGCCTTCCATTTCGTTAAAGACCGAGCCGGATCAAGGCTTAACAGCGGATCACAGACCCGATTTGTGAAATCTTCTTCTACGCTGACCATATTCTGTAAACCAGAGATTGTCAGATCGAGAATCAGATCTTCATCTTCAACCCGCGCATTTCGAACTTTCATCTGAATTTCCCCGGCATAGTCAATATAGTCTTGTTTTATTTCCTCAATTTGAAAATCAGGCTCGTTTGCGATGGGTTGAATGCACCCAGACATTAGCAGCACTAAGGTCAGAAAAATCAAACCTAATGGTTTAGCTTTCATTTTTTTCTCCTTTACTCAAAGCAGGCAAAAACCGAAATTTGATGGTCTAACGCTTCATTTGGAAAGGAAACCTCAACGCCAGGGGGTGTTTCGGCAGCATGCACAGGTTTTACGCCAACCAAAACCGATGCGACCAACATAAGAAATAGAATTAACGTTTTTTTCATTTTTCCCTCCTTATTCCGGGGAAATACTGGAATATTTATAGTATAGCATCATTGAGGTTTTACTTTTTCCAGGAACAACTGCCTTGCGTACCTGAAAATCATGATATACTTTCATCCGCTCCGTTGCAAGACGGAGACACTATTACACACGTCTCGGGTCAGACCCTCCTGCGTGCCCCACAAGGGTTAGGAGGTTCGCAAAACCAGGCGGAGGCATAACGCAAAGGAGTTATCATGCCAAACATATCTATGAAGGCTCTCCTCGAGAGCGGTGTCCACTTTGGGCACAGAACCAACAAATGGAACCCCAAGATGCGCCCCTACATCTTTACCGAGCGCAACGGTATCCACATCATTGACTTACAGCAAACTGTAAAACTGCTCGACGAAGCCTACGACGTCGTGCGTGACACTGTCGCCCAGGGCGGCAAAATCCTCTTCGTCGGCACCAAACGCCAGGCGCAGGAAACGATTCAGGTCGAAGCCGATCGCTGCGGCATGCCCTATGTCAATCAGCGCTGGCTGGGCGGCACATTGACCAACTGGATCACGATTCAACAGCGAATCGTCGAGCTCACTCGCCTTGAAAAAATGTTTGAGAGCGGTGAAGTCAACCTGCTGACCAAAAAAGAAGGTCTCCTGCTTCAACGTGAGATCAACCGCCTCGACTCCCGTTTGAGTGGTCTGCGAAATATGAAAACCCTGCCAAACCTGCTTTTCATTGTCGACATCGAACGCGAAGACACCGCAGTACGCGAAGCTGTTTCTAAAGAAATTCCCGTAATTGCTATGGTTGACACCAACTGCAATCCCTCCAATATCGACTACGTTATCCCTTCCAACGACGATGCTATTCGTGCCATCAAACTGATCATCGGTCACATGGCTGACGCGGTTATTGAAGGTAAAATGATGCGTAAGGACGAAGAGGAAGAAGAAGAAGAAATCATCCCCACCCGCTCCATGATTTCTCGAAAGATCGAGGATGAAGAGGAGTTGGACGATGAAGACCTGCTCGGAGAGAGTACCCGCGCCAAGATCGTCTTCGAAAAGATTCAGCTGGAAGAGGAAGAAGAAGAAGAAGAAGCCACTGAAGTTGTGGCCGATACGGAAGACGAAGAATAAAGAAACGAGGCATCTCGAAAGGACAAATTATGGAAATTACCATTGATATGATCAAAGAACTGCGCGAGAAAACAGGCTGCGGGATCATGGACTGTCGTTCCGCCCTGCAAAATGCCAATGGCAATATTGACGCCGCAATAGAAGAACTGCGTGAGAAGGGTTTGAAAAAGGCGGAAAAACGAGCCAACCGCCAGGCCTCCGAAGGTCGCCTGGAAATTTATATTCACAGCGAGGGTCGCCTGGTAGTGTTGGTCGAAATCAATTCCGAAACTGACTTTGTCGCCAAATCTGAGAGTTTTAAAGAGCTTGCCCACGAGATCGCTCTACAGATTGCTGCGGCCTCACCCAAATACATCTCCGAAGCAGATATCCCCGCTGAAGTCATTGATGAAGAAAAGGCTCTGATCACAGAGCGCGTCCGCGAAGAAGGCAAACCCGAAGCTATCATCCCCAAAATCGTGGATGGCTTTATGAAAAAATTCATGGACGAGAACGTCCTGCTGAATCAGAAATATATCCGTGACGAAAGCAAGACCATTGCTGACCTGATCAATGACAAGGTTGCCTCTCTGGGAGAGCGCATCGTCATCCGCCGCTTTGTGCGTTGGGCCCTGGGTGAAACTACTCAGGCTGCCACTGACGAAGAAGAAGCTGCCTGATCCTTTTAGAGCCAACCACTGGTTGGCTCTTTTTTCATCCCTGCCACCGGAGGTTAAATGAGCGAACAAAAACAAACCAATAAATACAATCGCATCCTGCTGAAGTTGTCTGGCGAGGCATTGGCCGAGCCGGATGGATTCGGCATTTCTCCTACTCGAGCCAGGCACATTGCCGAGATGGTCAAAAACGTCCATGCAACCGGCGTGGATGTCGCCATCGTCATCGGCGCCGGCAACATCTGGCGCGGGGCCACCGGTGAAAACACGGGAATGGACCGTGCTACCGCTGACTATATGGGCATGCTTGCCACTATGATCAACGCGCTGGCGCTGATGGATGCCCTCGAGCAAATCGATGTTTACACGCGGGTGATGTCCGCGATAGAAATGCGAACCGTTGCCGAACCTTACATCC
>JBBAES010000162.1:0-3602 GCA_041655815.1 Anaerolineaceae bacterium | reverse complement strand
AGAGACAAAGAAGTTTGTCTGGAAGGCATTGAAGATTCGCTGCGGCATAGGGATGAGATCGACTCTGGCCGGGCGGTTGCACCGTTGAAACCCGCGGAGGATGCTGTCGTTGTCAATTCAGATCATATGACCGTTTTCGAGGTAGTTGAACACATTATGGGCTTGATATCCCAGCGATAGAATGACCCATTTCGGAGCGTAAGAAGCCCCTGCCCAATTAGCCAGCCAGTGTCAACATGGTTACTCACATTATTTTTTTTCGTTTCAAGAGAATGGCCATGCTATAATTGCTAATCATTATCCGAGGTTTGGGGAGGGAGTTGGCAATCATCATTAATGTGAGTTTAAGTGAGCAGGCACTCAGACCAACGTCTCTATTATTCCCATTCATTTTTGTGGCTGGGATGGTTTTTATCTGTCTCAAACACATCGATTTTTCCCACCTAAAAGAGAACTTCAAAAATCGCTGGCTCTATATCCTGACTTTATTGGTTCTGCCGCTTCTTTTTGCTAATGTGAAGCCTTTCGACGGGCAGGTCCTGGGATTTGGCGGCGATTATTATGCTCCTGTTGTGCCGCTTCTCAGCCTGATCCCGGTGCTGATTGCTGTTGGCACGGTCGGACCATTGGCTGGCATTTTTCTCGGAATCTTGACGGGGATTGGTCAGATGTTGGCGTTTGGCCAAGGCCTGTCTGCAGTTCTTTTTTATCCTGGCATCAGTCTGCTTTTCGCAGTTCTAATCAACCAGTCGCCGGAAGACACCAGCAACTGGCGCACTATTCTCAACAGGATATTTGAAACCGGCATGCTCAGCCTGCCATTCTGGATGCTCTGGCAATTCAATCTAGCCTTTGTATATGGATTGCGAGATGTGACTACTATTCTCACCCAAGCGATCTTATTGTGGGTTACCCATTTGCCCGAACTGATTGTGGCTGCAGTTGCAATTTACTTTTTTATGCGATATCTGGGTGGAGATTGGAATCCAAAAATATACCTGATAGACCAGGGAACTAACAGTGTCTTTACATCCGCGCTCGGCCAGATTGAACAGATGAGCAAAGGTAATTTCGACTACGATCTACAGCCCCATTTACGAACCAGCGGAGAAAAAGCGATATTTGATTCCTTGGAAAATCTGCGCAAAAGTCTCCAGGTGCGGATGGATACCCAGACACGCTTGTTGTCGCTTGACCCCACGCATTATTCCCGTGAAGGCTATGACCTGGTGATGTCGTCTATCTTGCGAGCTGCCTTGACGAGGGATGCCAGTTCCGCCAGGATTGTTCTGCTGGAAAACTCATCTTTCAGCCAGAAACCTGAAATGAGGCTGCGGACAGGCCAGGGAGAACAAACCCGGAATTACGCATACCTTGACCCCTTGATTCTGGAGAAAATTGGCGACCAGGAGCAATTAGTACTCAGCAATATCAAGGTCGACCAGTATTTCGGATTGACCCCTGGCACGCCTTATCCGCAGGAGATTGTGGCATTGAAACTGAATGGAGGTTCAACTTCACAGGGTATCCTCTGGGTTGGGTTTGAACAGAACCAGTGGATAAGTAATGAGGAACTTGACTTTTATAAGGAGCTTGCTTATCGTGCCTCGGCCACGCTAAAGACCAAAGAACAAATCACTAAAGTGCGAACTGAAAAGAGCTGGCTGAACGAAGTGCTCAATTCCATCCCGGACCCGATATTGGTAGTTGACTCTAACGGTACGATTTTGTATCAGAACCTCTCCAGTCAGGATCTGGCCGAGAGCGCTGTGGGTTTGATCCAGTCTGGGACAGAGGGAAAGCGCATCGTACAGTCGAGGTTGGTTGAACTGACCCAAAACAGTAAGGCTTCCAGGGAAAGAAACAAGACAATTACGCTGGCAAACCAGAAGGAGTATGGGGTGGAGATTTACCCGGTCAAACTTGAAGGCAAAGACACCGGTACGATCATTCATCTGAAAGATTTCCACTGGATAAATCAGGCCAATAAAGAGAAAAACGAATTCATCAGCAATATTAGCCACGACCTTCGTTCACCCTTGAAACTGATGAGGGGCTATACCAGTCTGATCAAGCATATCGGAAATTTAAGCAACCAGCAGGAAGTTTTAGTCAATCGCCTGGAAAGCGGAATTGAAGACATGCGCCGATTGGTCAACAAGGTGTTGGATATGGAACGGCTGGATACTGACGCTGGATTGATTTATACGACATTTGATATCAAAGAAATGATAGACGAAACTATCGACACGCTCAACATCCAGGCTCAACAGAAAAAAATTGCCCTCAATACAGATTTCGGTACAATTAAAGCACCTTACATCTCTGCCGACCGGGTTTTGCTGCAGCAGGCGGTTTATAACCTGGTGGAAAACGCAGTTAAATTCAGCCCCAGGGGCGAAACCATATTAATAAAGGTTGAAAAAGATGCTTCCTGGATGCACCTGACAGTGCAGGATCACGGCAAAGGGATTGCTCCTTTGGACCAGTCGCGCATCTTTAATCGCTTTTTCTACATCGATGACGATCACAATTTTGACAATCGGGGGCAGGGGCTGGGCCTGGCAATCGTTAAATCCATCGCAGAAAAGCATGGTGGCAACGTCAGCCTAGAGAGCAAACTGGGTGTCGGAAGCCTGTTCTACCTCGATATACCTCTACACCGACTTGAAGGTCTCAAGAAACCATCGTAAAATAAAAAATAGTGTGCGTTTTTGTCAGTTAGGTAAGGGTTTCAGAAGGATTACGCACCGCAACCAGTACCTTCACAGAACTCGTTAGAGGAGAAAAAACAAAAAGCGAAAACCCAACCCAAAAATACTTGACAGAAGCACTGGATTAATCCTATAATATTAGTTTGCGTAAATATACGATCTACACGACAACAACACTGGGTCAGAATAACCCGGCGGGTTTTTCGTGTATTAAAATATCCTCATCTAACTGGGAGGTATGAGTGGAATCAAAATCAATGAAGGCACTGCGAATTAACCTTGCTTCACCTGAAGTGATCCATAGTTGGTCATATGGTGAAGTCCTCAAACCCGAGACAATCAACTATCGTCGTCTGCGACCCGAAAAAGATGGTCTGTTTTGCGAAGCCATTTTTGGGCCAACGCGCGACTGGCAATGTTATTGCGGCAAATATAAAAACCCCCGTTACAAAGGGATCATTTGTGACAAGTGTGGCGTTGAAGTAACCAAATCATCTGTACGTCGTGAACGGATGGGTCATATCGACCTGGCCGCTCCGGTAGCCCATATTTGGTATACGCGCCGTATCCCTTCCTATTTGGGTTTGCTCCTGGATATCTCCCGGAAGAATCTCGATCGCGTGCTTTATTTCGCACAGTATATCGTTACCTATGTGGACGAAGATGGCCGCCAAAAAGCTCTCAAGCGCCTCGAAGACGAAATCAGTGTCTCAGAGCGCGAGCTCGGCGAACAGTTAAACAGTAAGATTGCCGAGGAGAAAAAACAACGCGACGCTTTGTTAAAACAGCTTGACGCGGAAATCGCGGGCATTGATAAAGACTATGACGAGAAAGTTGCCAGCCTGTTTGAGCCTTTGATTTCAGCCGGGCAAGACCTGGAACGTGAAT
>JBBAES010000161.1:0-3605 GCA_041655815.1 Anaerolineaceae bacterium | reverse complement strand
GGTTCATCTGGCAGGTCGTTAAGTTCCTGAATGGTCGCCGTCGCCTCGGAGAAGTAGATCAAACCTGTGGCGAAATATTTATTCTTGTATGACTCTGTCAACAAGTCCAGCGCGGCATTGCGGTCCGTAGGGTCATATTCCTTACCGATTTTGCGCAGGACCATATACGAACCATCCTCCATTCGAATTTCTTTAAAAGTGCCCGGCTCAAAATTCGCCAGTTCAATATCGTTCCTACTGCCGAAGTGTTTGATGTCGTGAAGTGGAGCCTCATTTTCTCTCCCCCAGGTATACGATTGCAGTGCGTCATCTTTATTATTGAAAGATACGCAGGGGCTGATCACATCAATGATGGCGATACCGTTCTGTGAAATTGCCGCCTTGATCAACTCCTTCAACTGCTTGGCATCGCCCGAATAGGCACGCGCAACGAAAGTTGCCCCACTGATCAGCGCTTCCATGCACAAATCGAGCGGAGGCAGCAGGTTCACGCCCTGGTGCTTCAAAACTAACCCTAAATCTGAGGTCGCAGAGAACTGACCCTTGGTGAGACCATAACAGCCATTATTTTCGATGATGTAAGTCATTGGGACGTTACGGCGGATGACATGCTTAAAATGCCCCATGCCAATGCTGGCTGTGTCTCCGTCACCTGAAAAACCCAGAATCCGAATTGAGGTATCAGCAAAACAAGCCCCGGTTGCCAGTGTGGGCATGCGACCATGCAAACCGTTAAAGCCAAACGAGCGGTCAAGGAAGTAGTTCGGACTCTTACTGGAACAACCGATCCCGCTTATCTTTACATATTTCTCTGGCGGGAGTCCCAGCTCCCAAACCGCGTTTTGCACCTGGGCTGAGATCGCGTTGTGTCCACAGCCCGGGCATAACGTTGATGGCTTGCCTTTGTAATCACCCAGGGCTAATCCACAGAGATTTAGTTCAACAGTTCTTGCTTCAGTTTCCACGTTTGCCTTTCTTGCGTTCCTGATTGACGATGTTCTCAACCGCCCAGACCGCGGTCATCGGCATGCCGCCGATGTCGGTAATCGAAATCATTTTTTGTGAGTATTCAGAAATTTCCAACGATAATATTTGCCAGAGTTGCCCGTCACGGTTTAATTCCAATACATAATTTCGTGTATGGCTGGCAATGAACTCTCGTACGGCAGGGTCAGTAGGCAGCGAGCGCACGCGCATGTAATCAACATGGATACCCATTTCAGCCAATTTGTCCTGTGTCTCCCGCAGAGCATCGTCGGTCGAGCCCATGCCAATTATTCCAATTTCCACATCGTGCTTTTTTGAACCTCGGAAAACAGGGCCGGGAAGCTGGGGAATCGCATTTTCCAGCTTCTTACCAATTCTCGTAAGCATCTTTGACCAATTCTCCGGATCTTCACTGTAATTACCATATTCATTGTGCCCAGTTCCGCGGGTAAAATAAGCCGCCCGGGGATTCTGGTTGCCCATTACCGTGCGATACGGGATTCCGTCGCCTTCAATATCTTTAAAGCGACCCCAATCCTTAATTTTTTCCAGTTCATCTTCCCAAATGATGCGCCCGCGATCGATTGGTCTGTCGGGATAATCAAATTTCTTAGTCACCCATTGGTTCATGCCCAGATCAAGGTCAGATAAAACGAAAATAGGAGTCTGAAATCGTTCTGCCAGATCCAACGAACGCCATCCAAATTCAAAACATTCAGTGGCTGTGCCGGGGATGAGGATGATGTGGCTGGTGTCACCATGCCCAAGATAATAAAGCATGGAGAGATCACCTTGCGCGGTGCGGGTTGGCAGGCCTGTGCTCGGACCTACTCTCTGCACATCCCAGATGACCACAGGGGTTTCTGTGAAGTACGCCAATCCGATGTTCTCAGTCATCAGACTGATGCCCGGTCCCGAGGTTGCGGTCAGAGATCGCAAACCGCCCCAGCCTGCGCCTATGGCGACACCCATGGCGGCTAACTCATCTTCAACCTGCAGGATCACACAAGTTTTCTTACCAGTCACCGGATCAATGCGCAACTTATCAACCTGGTCGATCATCGCTTCCACCAGGCTGGTGGCAGGTGTGATCGGATACCAGGAGCAAAACTGAGCCCCGCCAAACAGAGAGCCGAGCCCACCCGCATTGTTTCCATCAGTGAGGATATACTCACTCAGTGGAGGCAGTTGTTTTACCTCAAATCTGTCTTTTTTCTCAAGATTTTCCGCTGCATAATCGTAACCAGTCTTGATCATGGAGTAGTTAGATTCAGCAATGGTTGGTTTTGAAGAAAAATGACTGTAAACAGTCGAATGTAAAGCTTCAAGAGGAATCTTCAGGATTTGTCCTACAATACCTACAAAGAGCATGTTTTCCATAAAAGCCTGCAGTTTGCGAGGAATATCGCTGCCCTTCATCAGACTCTTGATCGGCATGGCATAATAAATCAGGTCATCACGGGCGTCCTCAGGCATACTGAGGTGGTCAGCATAAAAAACAACCCCACCGCTGGGTAAATATCGCATATCTTTCTCAAAAGTCACCTGATTCATCGCCACCACGATATCGTCGTGGGGCTGCCTGCCGGTGTGTCCTTTTTCGGACACTCTAATGACAAACCAGGTCGGCAGACCTTTGATGTTGGATGGGAAAATGTTTTTCCCCGATGTTGGAATGCCCAAATGGAAAAAGGTGCGGTAGAGGATGTGATTGGCAGTAGCACTGCCAGAACCGTTGACCGTGCAAATGGTGATGCAAAATTCATTGACGATCGGTCCTTCTCCTTCGTATGTGATTTGGTTGACCTCAATCATTAAAGATTCTCTCCTTTATTCAAATCTTTGCTTAAGTTCAGCTTTTCTTTGAGTTCTGACAATTTCAAAGTGTGTCATCAGGGCCTGGTAACCCAGGTCATATTCTTTCGAGGCAATTGCCTGCTGGACCTTGCGATGATAAGCCCAAATACTCTCCAGGTAGGTCTTGTCGCTGTAAACGCGTACATCCGTTTCCTGGTAAATTTGCCAGTAGGCTTCCAGCAGACTGTTCAGGAAGCTATTATTAAGCGACCTGTAGATGGATAAGTGAAACTCTTTATGTTCTTCAATTGGAATAACTACGGGTTGATTGTTGATTTTCCGGAAGGCTGATTCAATGATCTCGTTTAAATAACCGACATCTTTTTTGGTTAGATGGACAACGGCCTCTTGCCAATAGGAGAGTTCAAGGTGCTGACGCACCGAAAGAATATCCCAAATTATATCCGGTTCCACTTCGAGGCCATAACGATAAGCCAGACAAATCGCCGGCGCGGCTGAGAACGTACTGGTCTGAATGCCCGTCCTGGTCTTGACTTCAACAAACTCCAGCTGGCGCGCAACTTCGAGCTGCTCGCGCAGTGAAGACGTGCTAAGGCCAAGGTCATTACTCAATTGTGCAATACTCGGGATGCTTTTCCCCTCTTTGGCACTATTTGCCAGATAAGACAGAAGCAAAAGATTTGACTGTTTCATTTTATTAATCTGATTAATATCATTAATCAATCGTTCCCATTATAAACCAGCGCTTAATCAGCGTCAAGCCAATTCATTTTGCCTGAAAACCCGCCTACAATCCCCCC
>JBBAES010000160.1:0-3612 GCA_041655815.1 Anaerolineaceae bacterium | reverse complement strand
ACGATTTTCAGTGACACACTCGATTATAGCGGCTGTCCCTCGTCCGAGATAACCCTCATAAGTGATCTCTTCCAGATCAGCAGCATCTTTATCGTCTCCAGTACCGCGTTTAATGGCACGGTCGATGCTATCTTTGGGCATGTTGCTGGCTTTGGCACGATCGATAGCCAATTCAAGGCCGACGTTCATAGAGGGGTCGCCGCCACCCTGACGGGCAGCCAAGGCGATTTCACGTGCCAAACGCGTGAATACCGCGCCTTTCTTTGCGTCTGCAGCGCCTTTTTTGCGTTTGATCGTGGACCAATGTGAATGTCCGGACATACTTTATCTCCTTATTTACGGGTGTCTGTATAACTCAAGCATTATACCATTGTAGCAAAGTCCAGGCGGATTAAAAGACTGGGAAGCAAGAAGTAGAAATACAATGTAATTTACTGTTGTCTTAGAATACAAAGATGTTGTCAGTTCCCTGTTGTGATAGGCAATTCTCGTAGAACCGCTGGCAGATATCGCAAAAAGTAAAATTTAAGGACGAAATCTAGTTCAACCGTTGCACCTTCAGCAACAGCAATGTCTTCAGCGGTGTCATCTTTGTAACCAATCGCGGAAACGACCAAGTCGAAGGTGTCGGCATTGACGTTAGCAGTATAAATACCAGCAGCATTGGTGAAAACGGTGCGGTTGTTGGCTTGATCAGTACCGGTTATATCAACTTTGGCACCAGGAATTGGTTTGGCGGACTCTGAGATCACCAAGCCAGTAAGAACGCTGTTGCCACAGGCGTTAGCTGCAACCTGCACGGCAGCCAGGGCGTTAATTTCACCCCAACCGGTGGCAAAGTTGGGATAATTGGTAGGTGTCAGAGGTGAACCATCATCATAGATAATATGCGTGGCCGTGCTTTCGATAATATACTCAACCACAGCGTAATTACCGACCAAACAGGGTCCGGCCTGCATAATGAGAGCGACCAGACCGCTGACGTGTGGGGCGGACATAGAAGTACCAGACCATCCACCCTGATAGGTAGAATCACTGCCTGGTGTACAGGAGCGGATGTTCGCTCCCGGAGCAATTACCTGGGGTTTCAGCATAGCAAAACCATCCACAGGGTTGATTGTGTCGGGATCATCTGTCGGGCCCCAGTTGGAGTGGGTAGCATACTGCCCGGTGTCTCGAGTAGAGGAGCCCACACCTGTGACATTACCAGCGCGGGCAGGGTTGCCGACGGTGTTAAGTCTTGGGGGAGATGAATAACCGCAATTGCCGGCGTTGCCATTAGAGAAAACCGGGTAAACACCGGCCGCATGCCAGACGTCGATAACATCAGCATACCAGTCGTCATAGACCGTTCCGCAGTCTCCCCAGGAGTTGTTGACGACATGTGGACGCATATCGGGATTGGGGTTCGCGCCGGTAAGATCATGAGGAGCTGCAAAAAATTCACCACAACCGAGCAAAGATTCGTCGTAGCAGCTTCCATCGGGGCAGCCAGCGCAGGCAAGCCACTCGGCACCGGGAGCGATACCAATTTGGTTCGAGGCTCCATCGTCGCCAACCATTGTTCCCATTGTGTGTGTACCGTGGTCGTTACCATCGCGAGGAACAGCGTCTAAGGGGTTATAAGGGTTGTACCAGTTGTAGTTGTGATCGAAGCTCCCACCGCCGAGATTGCCGCGGTATTGGTTGACCAGGGCATCATGGGAGAAGCGTACACCAGTGTCGTTATTCGCAACAATCATTCCGGTTCCATCGAAACCAAGTGCCCATGCTTCAGGGGCCAGAACGTGGGCGATGTTTGGTTCAATGGCATTTACAGTTTCTGTGGATTCGACTTGCTCAGGTTCATAGAGGATATACTGATTCACGGCGGTAATAGCCTTCACAAAAGGCAAATGCTGAATATTGCTAAAAATTGTTTGGGAGGATTGCTTCACCAGGATGCGGTTGGAAATCCAGAAAGACTGATACTCCACATCTGCCTTGTCCAGTCGGGCTTTCGTGACAGCTTGAGTCTCGTCAGCTTGAGCCTTTAGGGTTCGATAAACAAACCAACCCCGTTCACCCCAGTCCATAAAATAAGCCTGAGAAAGGTCGGCTGTGTTTTCAAATTCGACCCAGTAGGTTGCTGTACCATTTACCTTCATCTCATCTTCAAGAGCTTGGTCGACCGTCACAACTTGCTGTGGGAAACCGGTCTCCGCAATAACATTGGCAGGGATATTGCTGATAAGCATAACCAGCGCCACTAAGACAGCGAGGACTTTCATAATTGAGTTTTTTATCATGTAACTCACCAGTTCAATTTTCTATTTATCTACTAAAATATTTTTTTTGAAATAGGAATATACTCTCCAGCCTATCATTTCACAACATTCTGTGTAGAAGTAACTAATTCCCTTTCATTTTATATCCGAAAATAGCTCTTACCCTAACAAAAATATCATCGTGATGACTAAATCTGATTTTTAAAGGATATTTTCTCTATTTTTTGTTGCAACCTGTTCCTGCGGTGCTCGATTTCAACCAGGACAGTTTGGTTCACATCTGCTGGTGAGTCTTTTTTTGCTTGTTGCAGCAATATGTCGGTAAACTCGAGCGCTTGTTCATAGTCTTTGACGCTATGTTCATAGTACTTTGCCAATTCCAGCGTAGCCTCGGCGGAACCAAGCTCGTGAGACTGTTGCCAAAGGGGAAGGGCGTTAGCATAATTCTTGTTTCTTTTGAATATCCGCGCGCGTGATAATAAAGAGAGAATCAAATCTTGATCATTTGATGATAAAAAATGCTCCGATGCGTATAGTCGTTCTGCCATTACTTCCCGATCCAGGCTTTCCATCAGCCGACCAATTGAATAAATATCCTGGGCATGGGAAATCTTTTCAGAAGTTGGGTCTTCCAGCATAGCAGCCAGTGTGGTGAAAAGGGCAGAGAGGCTGACCACATCGACTTCGTTATGATAAAAAATTTTCGCGATTTCGCTGGCGTCACCATTCAAGATGTAATTTCGGTAAAACTCGGGCACCAGATATCCGGGTATGTCCTCGGTGGTCCTGGAGAACGAAAGGATCTCTTTCTCGATATTACCAAGATTGCATTGCTTCAGCCGGCGTTTCCAGACCCGCCTGGTGATATGCAAAAGGTCGATGTGGCCCATCTCGTCAAAGGGGTTTGAGAGTCTGTTGAGTATGTAACGCGTGTTGATTATGGGAAGGTCAAAGGATTTACCATTGTAACTGACTACAGCATTAGCGCCATCCACAAATTTGGTTAGCGCGGCTAACAGGGCTTTTTCTTCTGACGGATTGCGCAGAAAAAATTGTTCGAGTGCAAATTGATCGCCACTGAAGCGTGCCACGCCAATCATAAAAGGAATGGTCCCGGTTCCTCCTGAAAGTCCTGTAGTCTCGGTGTCCAGGAAAACAAATTCAGAAATGTCGCTTTGCGCCAACTCTTTGACCTGGGCCCATTCGCACAAGACCTCGTAAGCTGTAAATGGCTTGAGTGGGGCAGTGCCATGTTGATACTGGTCCGAGTATTGATGGCTCGAAGAGAAGATCTTACCAAAAATGGTGTCGAACTCATGACCAGGTACCAGCGATTGGATCGGAA
>JBBAES010000159.1:0-3617 GCA_041655815.1 Anaerolineaceae bacterium | reverse complement strand
AAAACTGGCCAACCCGCTCAAAGCTTTCGGGGTTGTAAACAAAGGCTACATTTTCCTGCCAGGTCAGTTGGTAGAGCAGCCCATCCAGTTCAATCAGCCCTTCCGCGAAGTACTGCTCTTCGAGCTCGACTTCCTGTAAAACCTCTCCACTTTCGGGGTCAACCTTGCGCAAATTGCTGTTGCCATACAGTCCGCAGCTCTCATAGAAGAAACCATCCCGATAAATCAGCCCCTGGGTGTAACAATCCGGATCGTGTGGGTAGCGATTAACTACCTGGTATCTGCCGTAATCTCCCAATTCGATCGGGGTGACGGTTGCTATCACCTCAGGAGCCTTTACTTCGTTAAAGCGCGCAAAACACAGACCCGCCACCAACCCGAGAACGGCCAGGATAATGATTGGTTTGCTCAGCTTCTTTTCTTTCATATAGTTGCAATTTTAACTCAAATCATTGTGCCTGTAGTTGCTGGTGATAAAATGAAACAAACCAGACCGGAGGAAACATGACTGACGTTCTTGAACGCTTCTTGCGTTACGTAAAAATCGATACCCAATCGGCTTATCAATCCCAAACCTATCCGAGCACTTCAAAGCAGCTGAATCTCGCCCATCTGTTGGTGAATGAGCTGAGCGAATTAGGCATGCAAGAGGTCAAGCTGGACGAATTTGGCTATGTCACTGCAACGCTGCCGTCAAACGTCAGCCAGCCTACGCCCACCATCGGTTTCATCGCACACATGGATACCAGCCCAGCCGCATCAGGCAAGGATGTCAAACCCCGCCTGGTTGAAAACTATGACGGGGGCGACATAACCCTAAATGAAGAACACTCTATTAAGCTCAGCCCTTCTGAATTTCCCGACCTGCTTAACCATGTCGGTCAGACCCTGGTTGTCACCGATGGCACCACGCTGCTGGGCGCGGATGATAAAGCCGGCATCGCCGCGATAATGAGCGCGATGGCGACGCTTATTACTCATCCCGAGATCCCCCATCGCAAGATCAGAGTTGGTTTCACACCGGATGAAGAGGTCGGCGCGGGGGTAGATCATTTTGATGTCCCCGCTTTCGGAGCCGATTTTGCCTTCACTGTTGATGGCGGTCCGGCAGGCGAATTTGCTTATGAAAACTTCAACGCAGCTGGAGCGACGGTCGCCATTCACGGTAAAAGTGTTCATCCCGGTGATGCCAAGAGAAAGCTGATAAACGCTCTCCAGGTCGCGATCGATTTTCACAACCTCTTGCCGGTCTTCGACCGCCCCGAACACACTGAAAAGCGTGAGGGCTTTATCCACCTGGTTTCATTGAGTGGTGGAGCTGACCAGGCCAGCATGGAATACATCATCCGGGATCATGACAGGCAATCATTTGAAGATAAGAAGACCATCCTGCGGCAATCCGCTGAATTTATTAATCAGCGCTATGGGGGCGGCACGGTTGAACTGGATTTAAGAGATCAGTATTACAACATGTATGAGAAGGTGGTTTCACATCCTCAAATCCTTGATTTGGCGAGAAATGCCTACCGCGCGGTAGGTGTTGAACCCGTAGATGTGCCAGTACGTGGCGGCACAGATGGCAGCCGGCTTTCGTTTATGGGTTTACCAACCCCAAACCTTTTCACCGGTGGCTATAACTACCACGGACGTTTCGAGTATCTTTCAGTGGAAGAACTAAAACTTGCCACTCAGGTTCTCGTAGAAATCTCCCGCCTGGCAAGCCAAAAATAGGGAGCGGTAGCCCATACCAACACAAACGAGCAGGCTGTGCTGCTCTACATAATCGTTAATGCACTCTTGGATGGTTAAATAACCTTCTACAATTTATCCGCTTATCTTGTCCCAAAATCTATGATTAATTACCTACAAACTACTTGACATGACGTACTACGTCTGATATAGTAATAAAACGTCAGACGTAATACAATTTTGTAGGAAGAAAAAATGTTAAGCAGCGATGTACTCAGAGGATATACGGATATGATTATCATATCCCTCCTGTTGGACGAGCCAAATTATGGTTACGAAATCTCCAGGAGAATCCGCACAACCACCGAGGGAAAATTCGTTATGAAGGAGACCACACTCTATTCTGCCTTCAACCGAATGGAAAAGAATGGTCTGCTCACCTCATTCTATGGCACCGAGAGCGGCGGAAAGCGCCGCACCTACTATAGTCTCACCGATACGGGCAGAGCCTTTTATCGGGAAAAGATCGATGAGTGGGTATTGACTAAAGAAATCGTAGAAAAATTTATTCGCAAATAGGAACAAAAAATGGAAGCTATAAAATCTTACCTTGAAAACATGTTTCTCCATCTGCCTAAATCACCCGAAGTAATGCGGGCGAAAGAGGAACTCTTACAGATGATGGAAGACAAATATAACCAACTGCGCGGCGAAGGTCGCACGGATAATGAAGCCGTTGGCCAGGTTATCGCCGAGTTTGGCAATCTGACTGAACTTGCCGAAGAGCTCGGCATCAGCCAGGAAGTCAGCGCGCTTGAAACTGAGCCGAGTTACATCAGTATGAGCGACGAGGAAGTAGAACGCTACCTGGAAAATTCTCAGGCAGCCAGTAAACAGGTTGCCGGCGGAGTGGGCTTAATCCTGGGGGGAGTAGTCCTGCTGATATCTTTGCAGGCTGTGGCTGATTTTGGCTATCTTACTGAAAAAATTGCTCAGGCTATTGGCGTAGGCGGCTTGTTGTTGCTTGTAGCTATCGCCGTCTACATGTTCATCATGGCGGGGGTCAAGTCAGGAAAATACGAAGATCTCGAGAAAAAAGTGGTTAATACTGACCCGTATCTGCACAATCGGGTAAAACTACTCAAAGACGAATACTTGCCCATCTTCGGTCGCAGGATTGCCACAGGAGTTTTCCTGATCCTTCTGGGTGTCGTTGCCTTGGTGACTGTAGCAATACTCGAAGTCGGCGGTGAATTATTGTTGCTGTTGTTGGTAGCCAATCTGATTGGCATGGTCGCTATCGCTACTGCATTGTTTATCACTTCTGGCAGCAAAATGGGAGCCTACGACAAACTGCTTAATGAGGGTGATTATTCCCGCAAGAATAAAGCAAGCAATGATATTATGGAGCCAATCGCCGGCTTGTACTGGCTGATCGTATTAGGCGGTTACTTGACCTGGAGCTTCCTGGGCGACGCCTGGGCTATTTCCTGGATCGTCTGGCCAATCTCGGGCATCTTCTTTGCAGCGGTTTCCAATTTGGTGACAATTGCTAGAAGAAACAACCGTTAAAAGTTCAATTTAAAATAATACGGATAGCTAAAAAGCTATCCGTATTTAAGTTAAGTCTGAATCAGCAGCAGCTGGGGTCGCAACCATCGCCACAGTCGCCGGAGGAACAACCGGCACAGCCACCAGTGTCGTGCAGATGACCATGGGCGACTTCTTCTTCAGATGCCGGTCTGATCGACAGAATCGTAACCTGAAAATCCAGGTCCTTACCAGCCATAGGATGGTTCATGTCCAACTCAACGGTATCGTCGCTTAGAGCAGTTGCCACAGCCTGAAAAACATGGCCGGTGCCATCGCGCAGGTTCATTGGTTCACCCAAGCGGATCTCGAAATCTTCCGGGAAGGATTCGCGGTTG
>JBBAES010000158.1:0-3683 GCA_041655815.1 Anaerolineaceae bacterium | reverse complement strand
AAATCTTCTTGTCCCGTGGAAAGGGATTTAATTTCTTTGGTATCTTCCTCACGGTTGGGCTGCAGTTCGCGAATGCGCCGTAACCACTCCGGGTCTCCATTTCCGTCCACCAAATCTGATTCTGCCCGCCAGGGTCGCCTTGCTTTTTCGCGTTCGTTTTGCTCACGAATGCGCCGCATGATATCTTCAAAGGCTTGATCCACCTGTTCCCGATCTCTCTTAGTCCGGCGGTCATCCATAGCCATACCACCCTTGGCTAACTCTCCGGCAGCGTCTTGCTCTTCTTTGGCGCGTTGACGGACTTTTTCTAACCAGTCAGGGGTATCACTACCAGGCCCTGGTTCAAGTTCCTCTGTCTCCGCTTCATCATTGGGCTGATCGGGGTCTTCCTGTTGCGGGTCTTCCAAGAGAGGGCTGTCATCCAGAGCCGCCAGCATCTGATCCATCGATGCCATTTCGTCTTCAGGTTCTTCACTGCCAGGGACTTGTGAAGTCTCGAAACCTTGCAACTCAAATAGCTCTTCCAGCTCTTCGCCGCAGTGGATACACCGCAGGGTATAAGCAGAGTTTGGCTGACCACAATGAGGGCAAATTCTCAGTTCATCAGGTTGTTCACTCACGTGCAACCTCCTGTCCGAACAATACCCGTAATGCCATCAGCAGCCCCCCTAAACCGACACCGATCAACAAGCCGCGGGCGCCAACCAGCGGCAACCGTTGTAAGGTCGATATGATGGTGGTCAGGTTTGGGTTGGCATCAAGGCGCAAAAAACCCAGGTTCAGGAAGAGAAAAAACAACGCACTCAATCCGAACGATACGGTCAAGATCGACCACCCCCTGACACGAAAGATTTTTACAGCCGCGCTCATCAGTACCAGGGCGATCAGTCCCATCAGTGCCGTTTCTATAGGCACAAGGATCATCCGGACCCACTCCAGATACTGAGGGTCTTCCAATCCTCTGTACCAGCCAATCACAAGGGTTAAAAAGAAGGCAACGATCAAGACGATACTGTAAAGGAATCCTTTCCTTCCGGTTACGATAAAACGGATGTGCGTTACCACCAGGCTGGCAACTGCCACCAACAGCGCCATGCTTGAGAGGACGATCGCCCAATTCAAAACCAGCCCGAGATAAGGCGAGGTAAAAGGTTGGAAAAAGAAGGCTACCAGCATCGCCAGCCCGGAGACAGCTCCAACAATCACTGGCACGCGCTGCTTCATGGCAATACTCCGCTCAACTTCATTAAGGCTCCAACAATCAAAGCAATCGCCAGGATCACGCGCAACCAGTTCATGATTTTTGCCGAACTTTGATACGCAAATTGGCTGGTCTTACCGATCGATGGCAAGAAGTACCCTTCGCCGATGGTAACCTGAGCCTCAGAGGCGAAAAAAGCTGCCTGAGCGCCAACAGAACCAGTAGCCACCACCAGTGGGGTGTCTTTACGTTCTGCCAGATCCGCGATCATGAGATGTTCCGGTCGCATTGTCCCAGTCAGAATTAGCCCGGCATTGTCCCTATGAGCCAGTTCAGGTAGAAGGCCAGCCATCCAGGCAAAAGATCCAAGGCCGGTGAATTGAGCGTGATCGGAACGGAAAAGTTCAGTCGCCATGGCGTTTTCGTATGCGCCATGCACAATCAGTTGACTTATACACGCAAGCGCACCGTCACCGCTGAAGGACCGCGTAGGTTGATCGTTAAAAACTGAACGGTTGAGCATATTTTGTTCGATGCTCAGCCCAACTGAATCACCCAGGCCCAGGTTCTGACCCGAAAACCCCTCGCCCATACCAATCAAAAGCGCTTTGCCTTCTTCAGAAGAACGATGCATGAGCGCATCGACCCCTTCATAGGCAGAGATGCTCTCATAAGGTTCAGGGGGAGGTTTGCGGTTAGTTAACCAAACCAGAGCCATAACCACAACAACCAGCCCCACGATTCCAGTTGCGACCAAATCGTTGAGGTTTATGGGCAGCATTAGAGCCCTCTGCAATCGGGAATTTCCCGGCGTTCGAACGTGCCTGGTTGCTGATTTTCGTGTGTATAAAGGTTGGCGGAAGGCTCAACTTTCATAAATAAAGTATAGCATAATCAGTGGGGCCGAATCAGGTTCGCAACCGTAAACATACAGGTATTGAAGGGGTTGACGTGGCATGAGCTTCATGGACCAAACTGCCTGCCCGCCAGGCACAGACAGGAAACGCTTAAGTTCTTAATGCAGCCCGCACTCAGTGTTCCACACAGCTGTCCCATAAAACGTCCTGAGCTTTCCAGCAACAACGTACAAAAAAACGCCCTGGAATCAGGGCGTTTTAGCAACCTGTCTGTTTGTTAACTGTGAATCCCATGCCCCAATGCAGACTCTGTAGCCTCCATGATAGCTTCCGAGAGGGTGGGATGAATATGCACAGAACGGGCCACTTCTTCCGCTGTCAGTTCATTCGCTTGCGCCAAAACCAGCTCTGGCAGCAACTCAGAAACCTCGGGGCCAACCAAAGTCGCGCCGAGTAGTTCACCATACTTGGAGTCAATCACCACTTTAGCAAAACCCACGCCTTTGCCCAATCCTAGTGCTTTTCCATTGGCGATGAAGTTAAACCGACCGGTCTTGACATCGAAACCCGCTTCCCTCGCCTCGGCTTCGGTGTATCCAAAAGACGCCACCTGCGGGTCAGAAAAGACTGCCCTTGGAATCATGCGGTAATCCAGTTTGCGTTCTTCCAGCCCGGCAATGTTCTCCGCGCAGATCTGTCCCATAGCAGAGGCGGCGTGGGCGAGCTGAAGCTTGCCGGTCACGTCTCCGATAGCCCAAATTCCGGGCACATTGGTGGACATGCGGTCATCGATTTTTACGAATCCGCGCTTATCCAGCTCAACGCCTGCTTCTTCAAGCCCGATTCCCTGGGAATTGGGCTTGAAACCGACGGCCACCAGGGTGATCTCGGCCTCAATGTTTTCCTCGCCGTCATCACCTTCCACCAAAACGCTGGTACCAGATTCAGTCTTATTGACGGATTTAACTTTTGTCCCGGCGTGAACTTTAACACCCCGTTTTTTGAGCGCCTTAACTAATTCGGCCGCAGCTTCTTCGTCTTCGTTGGGCAAAATATGCGGGAGCATCTCAACAATCGTTACTTCCACGCCATATCCACTCCAAATGGTGGCAAATTCGACCCCAACCGCCCCGCCGCCAATAACGACTGCAGACTTGGGCAATTTTTCGAGCATAATCGCCTGGATGTAATCAAACAATTTCTCGCCGTCTGGTTCCATCCCGGGAATCACAGTCGCATGAGCGCCTGTTGAGAGGATGATATCCTTGGCTTCGATCTCTTCCTGCCCGCCATCATTTAACTCTACCGCGACTTTTCCAGTACCTGCCAGCTTGGCTGTGCCTTCGATCACTTCGATATTATTCTTCCTCATTAAAAATGCAACCCCCTTGGTCAGACGCTGACTTACCTGGCGGCTGCGTTTAAAGGCAACTGAGTAGTCTAATTCCAGGTTGTCAAAACTGATTCCGTAATCTTTGGCATTATTGCGCAGGGTATATGCCATCTCAGCGTTGTGCAGCAGCGCTTTAGATGGGATGCAGCCAACGTTCAGACAAACTCCACCCAGCCACTGTTTGTCAATGATGGCGGCTTTCAAGCCTAATTGTGAAGCGCGAATCGCGGCG
>JBBAES010000157.1:0-3699 GCA_041655815.1 Anaerolineaceae bacterium | reverse complement strand
TTGGAAAGGCAAAAACCTGGTCATCATCGGTGGAGGTTGTGCTTTTTCCACCCTCTACGCGCTGACAAAACACGTTCATCACCAGGACCATCGTGATGATTACGGTAAACTGACCCTGGTTTACGGCACGCGCACATCCGGATTGTGCATGTACAAACATGATATCGCCGCATGGCACGAAGACGATGATATGGAGATTCACCAGGCCGTTGATGTTCCCGAAGACAACTGGCTGCACCATGTTGGTTATGTGCCGGATGTGGTCCGTCAGGTCGCTCCCTCACCCGTCAACACTGTCGCTGTGGTTTGTGGACCTCCCATCATGACCAAATTCACATTGCCGGCTCTGGTGGATCTGGGTTTTTCGCCAGAGAATATCTTCACTTCTTTGGAAAAAAGAATGAAATGCGGTATCGGTAAGTGTGGACGCTGCAATCTTGGACCAAAATATATCTGCAAGGACGGGCCGGTATTTTCGTTGGCTGAACTCAACGCTCTTCCGGCGGACCTTTAGGAGCATTTATGAGTCGTGGAACTCCAAAAAAGACCCGAAACGAACACTTGATGACCATCAACCGGGATATGCTCACCCGGAATTACTGGATGAAATGGGACCTGGATAAATGCGTGGGCTGCCAGATCGGTCCCATCGTCTGCCCAAAAGAGGCGCTGACCCATGTGATGGCTGTTTTGCAAGATGGACATATCCTTCAAAAAGCTTCAGTCGATGTAGACGAAACCAAATGCGTCAATTGTGGTATCTGTGTGGAGGCCTGCCCGACTCACGCGATCGAGTTGACAGTTAACGACAAGCCCGAAATCCCCGTGATAGAATATGACGCCTTTCCGGAATTCGATGCCAAAACCATCTTCCGTAAGGAGAAGTTCGATTTTTCCCTGAAAGATTTCATCATCGAAAACTGCCCAACCAACGTGATCAGTTACGATGCGAAGCGCGACACAATGCGGGTCGATTTCGATCATTGTATCCATTGCCGCCAGTGTGAGGTGGCCAGTAAAGGTGCTTTCGAAGTCCGCCAACCCTGGGTTGGTTCGGTGGTTTTGCGCCGGGAGCAATGCCTGCCGGACTGCTTTGCCTGCGCCGATATCTGCCCAACACGTGCTCTGCACGTCAATGACCAAGGTGAGCTGGTACTAGCAGATTACTACTGTATCAAATGCGGTGCCTGCATGCAGGTATGCCCGGTCAAACCAGAATACGAGGAGGAAGTCTTCAGCTTCGAATCGCACGGTATGATATTAAGCAGAACCAAACAGCGATTGCTCAACAGCGCAACCCTGCCCATTGTGGTGGAACGCTGGCGCGTCAACCACAGCGAAGTATCCAGCGCTGCCTGGATCGAGGCTCTGCGTAAGCTTTCAGACGATAAAGCCAAATCAGTCGAGATCGACCGCAAACGCGCACTCAGACGGGCTGACTTGATCGAAGCTCTCAGAGGTGACATAGTGTCAAAAGCCCGGCTGAAAAATGATATTGAGCGATAAACAGACTCCACGAGATTAATGACATGAGTTCTACGATATTTATGTTTATCCCATTCTTAAAACAATTAATGACAGATGTCGATTCTGGCCCGATAAAACAGGTTGAAGATATTTTGAGAGCCAATAAGATCCCTTACCGGATCAAGACCTCTTCGTGGAGAGGGCCCATCGGCCGCTATTACGATTCCAGGACGTATTCGCAGATTACTATGCCGCTTTACATTGATGCCCAAAAACCAACGCTTTCTTACGTCATTTATGTACGGAAAAGGGACTTTAAAAAGGCGAAGGGCTTGATCGGCAGCCTGGCACGCGATTTATCCTAAGTCAGGTTTACTTCAAAATTGAACCAAAACCATGCCGCGCGGTGAAGTCAAAAGACCAACCAGTTTCCCGGCTATATTCCGGATTACGTTCAAATTGATTGAAAATCATGACACGTGCTTTCGATCGGAGCCTGCCGAAATCGCTCATGCTGGGTGTTGAAGGGATTAAATTGCGGAAGGTGCCGCTGTTGATGTAATACTTTTCTACCCCCTTGTCCACGTTGAGTAATTCGACCAGCGCGTTATGCGTATGCCCACTTACAACACACTTGACCGTCGAGTTTTCTCCTTTTAAACATTGTTCGCGCATGATCAATTGCAGA
The DNA here is from genome assembly GCA_041655815.1 of Anaerolineaceae bacterium. Classification (GTDB taxonomy): domain Bacteria; phylum Chloroflexota; class Anaerolineae; order Anaerolineales; family Anaerolineaceae; genus Mesolinea. The sequence goes on along the minus strand of JBBAES010000157.1, from coordinate 1,544 downwards.
TTCGTGCTGATCTTGGATTTCTTAAAAGCGGGATTTAGCAGTGCTTTCATCATCCAAAAGGGCAGACCTTTCCGCCAAAGCCGGGTGCGTAATACAGACCGCAGGGTGAAAGCAGACGCCCCTTTGATATGCCCGAGGTTGATCAGGTTGGGTTCAATATCTGGGCTGATCGCCAGGTTGTCCAATAATTTGAGCATAACTGGTTCAATGAATTTCCAAACCTCAGATTTGCTCATTCCAGGCGTGGTGAAGAGGAAGTTGACCAAAGCATTGGTAGGGCGAACGTTATCAAAATCGATCAGGCGCTTATAGAGTCTCGATAAGTCTTCCTTCGAAATAATCGCCGCGTCGCCGTAGTGCTCTCTGAACAATAATGGTAATTCAGCAACAATTTCACTGGTAACGATATCTCCCAACACCGGTTTGTCATAAAATTCTTTCTTGATAATCGTTGGGATTTCTGGCCAGGCTCGAAAGTCCAGGCTGAAGTTTTGGCGGTCATATTCGTGACCATGACGCACAAGAACCAGCGGATCGCCATTGTCATAATAGAGATATTGGTTATCAAAAACAGTCGCATCGGCTTTCAGTCCAACCAATTCCTGGATCCGGGTGCGTATCGCCGGGCTGGCATTTGCCAGCCGATCGTGGTTACCGGGTACGAAGTGGACGCGGACAGGTTTCTGGTAAAAAGCATCCAAATTGCGAAAAACGTTCAGCGTTGCGTTGACACGTTCGTCACGGTTGATTGCTTCGATAACTTTCAGGACTTGAGCTTCCGCCTCGCTTCCCGGTGTGACCTCGGCATTATGCAGATAGGGCTTGAAAAGGGCTTTGTGCCAGAGCGCTGAACGGGTTATCTCAAAGACATCTCCCGCCAGAACAAGATCAATCGACTCAATAGAACTATCACGCAGAAACTCGGAGATTTCCTTGAAATAAGACGTGTAAACCTCCGGCGGAAGATTGTAGTTATAGCTTCGCCCATTCAGATTATTAGAGCTGGAATCCGCCAGGTGCAGGTCTGACATTACGATAAGCATGCGATCCTCATAACCATGTCGTTTTTATATCATAAAATGCGTCCGCTGTGCTTCCTGGTACAAATTACCAGGCAGGCAGCACAAAGGCGCCGTTCTCTCGAGAACCAATCAACAAAAGCTCATTATGGGCGCCCAGAAAGCTGACGGTTTGATAACCCCAGTTTTCGAGGGGGATTCCCTGCCAGGTCTCACCGCAGGTAGAGCTCCGCATGGCAAACCCCTGCCCTGCTATGGCTAAACCGCAACTGGTTGACGCGCTCAGCGAGAGCAAATTCCGGCCTTCTGCTCCGATTAGAATCCATTCTTCGCTTTTATCATCAAAACGGTAGAGACCCGAGCTGGTGGCGGCAAGCATCCCTCTCTCAGTAGAGAGGAGTTTATTGACATTCAGCCCTTGGATACCCTTCTGTACCAGCGTCCAGTTTTCACTTGCAAACCTGTAAGGTTCGCACAGACCGGTTCGACCACAGGCAATCGCAAAAATATCTTGAGCGGATGGGT
>JBBAES010000156.1:0-3720 GCA_041655815.1 Anaerolineaceae bacterium | reverse complement strand
AAGCATTCGCGATGGGAGCGGATGCGGCGTACCTGATTACCGACCGTGCCTTTGCGGCATCGGATACCTGGGCAACCTCAAGCATTTTGGCGGGTGCGATCAGCAAGCTCGATTATGATCTGATTATCACTGGTCGCCAGGCAATCGATGGTGATACAGCCCAAGTGGGGCCTGAAATCGCAGAGCATCTGGGAATACCCAATGTCAGCTATGCTGAAGAATTGCATCTTGAGGGTGACGAGATAGTTGTCAAGCGCCAATTTGAGGATTATTCACACCTCGTGCGGGCGAAATTGCCGGCGCTGATCACAGCAATGGGCGAATTGAATACACCCCGCTATATGACGCCGGGCGGGATTTTTGATGCTTTTCGAGTGAAAGAGATCGTTGAATGGAATCGTGTGGATGTGCCGGTGGATGATGGAGACATTGGTTACCGAGGGTCGCCAACGCGAGTCGTCAAATCGTTCCCTAAGACGGTTAAAGTACCAGGAATGAAGATCGAAGAGGGTGTTGAAGAATCGGCGGAATTCATCCTTGACAAATTAAAAGAGAAATATCTGCTATAGGTGGAGAAAATAATGACTAATGAAGATTACAAAGGTATTTTTACTTTTGCCCAACAAGTGCGTGGTGAATTAACACCTGTTTCTTTGGAACTGATTGGTAAAGCCCGCGATCTGGCACAAATTTCGGACACAGAAGTGGGGGTGATCCTGGTTGGCAACAATGTGGCTCATCTGGCAGAGGATTTGGTCGCTTATGGTGCTGATCGGGTCATATTTATTGAAGACGCTGTGCTCGACGAGTACCGCACAGAGCCCTATACCCAGGCTGTTACCGCGGTTATCGAAGCTTACAAACCCGAAATCGTGCTTTTTGGCGCTACGGCAATTGGTCGCGACCTGGCGCCGCGGGTGGCGGGCAGGGTGCACACGGGCTTGACCGCGGACTGTACGAGTCTCGAGATAGACCCCGAAAGCAATCAGTTCCGCATGACGCGCCCTGCGTTTGGTGGAAATCTGATGGCTACCATTATTTGTCCCGATTATTACCCTGCGATGGCAACAGTACGCCCGGGTGTGATGGTAAAAGAACTGCGCGATGACAACCGACAAGGCGAGATTGTAAGGTTTGATTATCAATTCGAAGAAAACCAAAATTATTTTGAAGTCGAAGAGGTAATTAAGAAAATTACCCAAAAAATTGATATTCAGGATGCCAAGGTTTTGGTTGCCGGTGGGCGTGGTGTCGGTGGCGCGGCTGGTTTTGAACTTTTGCAAGGGCTGGCGGATGTATTGGGAGGTGAGGTTGCCTCTTCACGCGCGGCTGTTGATGCAGGTTGGCAGCCAAAGGAGCGCCAGGTTGGTCAGACCGGGAAGACAGTGCGCCCTTCTCTTTACTTTGCTTGTGGCATTTCTGGCGCGATTCAACATTTGGCAGGGATGGAAGAGTCGGATTACATCGTCGCGATAGATAAAAACCCCGATGCACCTATATTTAATGTGGCAGACTTGGGCATAGTGGGTGACTTGCACCGAATAGTGCCTTTGTTGACGGAGCGCATCCTGGCTGAGAGGGCAAGCTAAGCAAAAGAAGGCAGTTTTAAGTCTTAGAAACAATGTGAGCAGGGCACTTTAGTTTTTTCCTGAGGGAAATGAAGAGCCCTGTTTTTGTTAACTATCGCCCGAGCACTGAAGAACGAAGTTTGCCGGCACCCGACAGGTAACTATCTCAATTTACTGACATGAGGAAGTAGAAGACCAGCGCGACAACAATCCCAAGCAAAACGCCAACTGAGGCTTCCCCAGGAGAATGCCCAAGCACTTCACGAAGATTATCAATCTCTTCCTTCGGGAGGTTATGGTCGGCGACAATTCCGTTCACAATTTGGTTGATTCGTTCCGCGTGCAAACCTGCCTGACGGCGGATATTAGTGGCGTCGTAGACTACGATGAGAGAGATTGCTATTGCGAGGATGAAGACGGGGTTATCCCAACCAATATGTAAGCCAATTGAAGTTGTCACGGCAGCCATCATGGCTGAATGCGAAGAGGGCATTCCACCCGCATTGAGAAAAAGAGACCAATCCAAACGTTTGTAGCGCAGGTATTCAATCGGTACCTTAATTGCCTGAGCAAGCAGCATGGCTGTCAGGGCAGAAAGGGCAATTGGGCTGGTGAAGAAGGCGATCAAAATTTAACTACCTTGTACTAATCCGCATTCAGGTCGGGTTGGTTTGGATGGAGTGTGGTGACACGCAATTGGGCTGTTTCCAGTAATTTCGCGCAATGATCAGAGAGCAGCTTGCCTTTTTCGTAAAGTTTGAGCGATTCCTCGAGAGGTAATTCACTGTTTTCGAGTGTGGAAACGATCTCCTGTAAAGCAGCAAAGGCAGCTTCGTAGCTGCTGGGTAGAGTATCGGTCATGATTTCTCCTGATTGGAAGGATGGAGTGTGGCGGGAACGTTGCCATCAAAAAGACGAACCTGGACAGCTTGGTTTTCGTGCGTCTGGCTGACCTGGCTGATGAGTTGCCCGGTTTGGGCGTCGTTAAGAATGGCGTAACCGCGCCTGAGGACAGCGACAGGACTCAAAGAATCAAGACGGCTGTTGAGGTGCTGCAGTTGCAGGCGAATTTGTTGCAGGTAGTTTTGAATCGTTCGGTCGAGGCGTTCGCGTAGAACGTCCAGGGTTTGAATGGCATTGTTGACGCGCTGGAGCGGAGAGAGCCGACGCAGGTCAAGTTTTTTGATTTCGAGTTGGTGACTGCGCGTAGCTATCGCCTGGATTATAGCTTCATCCAGGACTACGCCGGCGGTCTGGAGAGCAAGATACAGTTCGTTGATTGAAATCGGCGTGGCCAATTCAGCGGCGGCAGTGGGAGTTGGTGCGCGCATGTCGGCAACGAAATCAGCGATGGTGAAGTCAGTTTCATGCCCCACACCTGAAATGACCGGAACACGCGAACCGAAGATAACACGTGCCAGGGTTTCGTTGTTGAATGCCCAAAGGTCTTCGATGGAACCGCCACCACGGGCAAGGATGATCAGATCGAGGTCTTCGATCTGATTGAGCGCCAGCACAGCACCGCAAAGACTGGCCGGAGCTTCCAGGCCTTGCACCTGGCTGGGAGCCACGGTAACCATTGCCAGAGGTAGACGGCGACTCAAGGTGTTGAGTATGTCTTGAAGGGCGGCTCCGGTTGCAGAGCTGATGATCCCGAAATGTTTGGGTATAGCTGGCAGAGAGCGCTTATGTGCCTGGTCAAATAACCCCTCTGCTTCCAGTTTGTTTTTTAGCAGGAGGAATTCCTGGTAAAGCAGACCTTCGCCAACTGGCTGGATGCTGTCGATATATAACTGCGCCAACCCTCCGGCCGGATAGAAGCTCATGTTTCCATGTACCTCCACGCTTTGACCATCCCGCGGGGAGAAGTTGAGGCGCGTGGCTGCGGTTTTCCACATTACGCAACGAATTTGAGCATCAGCGTCCTTAAGGGTGAAATAGAGATGACCAGAACGTGGTTGAGAAAAATTCGAGATCTCTCCCTTCACCCAAATGTCGCTCAAGATCTCGTCAGTTTCGAGCAGCTCACGCAGGTAGCTGCTCAAAGCGGTGACGGTCAGAACTGTGGGGCGAAAGAAATCAAAACCATCCATGCCTAAAGTATAAGCGATTCTTAAAGCGAAGGAGAGCTTTGATTGGTATCTGTAAGAGC
>JBBAES010000155.1:0-3732 GCA_041655815.1 Anaerolineaceae bacterium | reverse complement strand
GGTTCAGGCGGACTCCAATCTCCTGGGTTGAGTAGGTATTGTTGGTGTTATTTTGCCAGGTGATGTCTTCACCAGCTTGTGCCTGCTGTTCGGCTTTGGCGCGTCCATCCGGGTTGGCAAGTAAAATCAGGTGCAGTTCGAGGTAGTCCAGAATCCAGCTACTGTCTGGGTCTGAACCATAATTATTCAGCAGATCCTCCGCAAAACGAAGGTTCAACTCTACGGGCGCGAAAGCATTTCCTCGCAGCCCACTTATTAGAACCAGTTGAGGTTTTGTGGCGTTAATAGACTGATTAGTGAGTTTGAGCAAATAGATGGGGCGACGTTCCCAGGAAGAACCGATGCTGGTCAGCTGAGCCAACCCGGGATAATTATTTTCGATTGTCTCTAGGCTTTCGAAAATTGAAGCAGAGTCGCGATAGCAGTTAAACCCAGGGATCGTGCCGTCAGGCTGGTTGCCGGCTTGAATGGATGAAAAGGATAAAAAGAAGCTTGCCCCCACAGACAAAAATAATCGAATCAGAAAAGTTTTGCTGGTCAAATATTCCTCTTTCTACCAGAAGGCGTCTGGCTCGGATGAAATGCATCAGAAGGGACATGAGACGCTTTTTTTAAAGACTGATAAATTGTACACGGAAGTGAAAAAATTGTTATGATTAAAACAACGAAAAGGAGATTGCAAGATGAAAGCACCCGATTGGGTTTTCAACCTTTGCGTACCGACGTTGCGCGTAGCGGACGTCACCTTTAATACGACGCAAATCATTCACCTGCTGGAAGAAACTGGTGCTAGTTGCGACCGTGAGCAACTCTGCCTCTTTCCGCAGTTGGCCTTGAGCGGCAGCACCTGCGCGGATCTTTTTTTTCAACCACTGCTGGCGAGGGCTTGTTTGAGCGCGTTGGAAAAAATTGAAAATTCAGTTCTCGATTCAACACTGAGCGTGGTGCTGGGTCTGCCGCTGCTGCTTGGTGATCAACTTTACGATGCCGTGGCTGTGATCGGGCCACAAGGTTTGCGCGGTTTCGTGCTCAACAATCATCCAGATTCCCGTTATTTTCAGATTCCTCATCAGAACACGCCCCAAAGCCTGACCTGGAAGGAAAAAAAGGCAGCGGTTTTCAGGCAGGGTACTCTGGAAATCCCTAATCTCGGGGTCAAGAAAGCGCTTATTGTGGTGGGGGCGCTTGCGGGTCAGGGAACGGAGACTGGACAGGAACTGATCCTCAACCCAACCGCGCTGCCTGCCCTCGGGGACAGTAGCTACCAGGCAAGCTTTCAGCAGTTTTCGAGCCAAAACAAAGGACTTCTGGCAATATGCTCGGCCGGAGCGACTGAATCCACCGGAGAAGAGGTTTTTTCCGGACTTTGTCAGATTTGGCAGGATGGAACTTTACTGCTGCAAGAAAGTGAACTCACTTTTGAGAGCAGATCGTATCTATTTGATCCTCAAAGTCAATCTGCCGGTGTCGTTTTTACGCCTGAAAATGCGCGTGATGGGCGACTACCGTTTTTGCTTATGCGAGAAAAAGAAGCGCAACTAGAGCGAGCCTTCGAGATCCAGACAGCCGGGCTGATGGGCCGTATGCGTCATATTAAATCCGAAAAACTGGTCTTGGGTCTCAGTGGAGGTGCCGATTCTTCCATGGCATTTTTAGTTTGTTGCCATGTTTTGGATAAAATGGGTCTTCCGCGCCAGAATCTTTTAGTGATCTCAATGCCTGGGCTTGGGAGTTCTGATAACTCAAAAAGAAATACTGCTGACTTAACCCAACTGACGGGAATTAATCCACGAGTTATTTCAATCGTTGACGCCGTACAGGAACATCTTGCAAACATCGGTCATGATGGGCAGACCACTGATGTGACTTATGAAAATGCGCAGGCGCGAGAACGAACCCAGATACTGATGGATTTGGCAAACATGGAAGGAGGGCTTGTTGTAGGTACCGGCGATATGTCTGAAAACGCACTTGGATGGTCCACCTATAACGGAGACCAAATGAGCATGTACAACGTCAATGCCGGATTGCCGAAAACGATTCTGTGGCGTCTGTTGGTTTGGGCGGCAGATATGTTGTTTGGTTCTGACGGCAGGCTGGTCGCCCAGACAATCGTAGATGCCCCCGTTTCCCCCGAGTTGAAGCCGCTCGGTCCGGACGGCCGCATCATCCAATTGACTGAAAATGTATTGGGACCATATTTGCTGCACGACTTCTTTATCTGGCATGCTCTTCAAGAGAGAAAATCACCATCCTTAATATTCCAGGAAGCTTGTCAGACTTTTGAGCGTGAATATGAGCCCGCTTTTATTCTGCAAGTGTTGCGAACTTTCTACCAACGCTTTTTCCGGCATCAATTCAAGCGTACAGCTGCACCAGATGGCCCGCGGCTCTTCAGTCTGGGAATTTCTGCTCGTTCCGGATGGCGTATGCCGGCCGATGCCAGTCCCGCTTTATGGCTGGAACAACTTGATCAAATCGAAAATGTCCTGAAAACAGGTGAAGGCAATTAATGAAAAATGAATTAAAAATGATTTTTGGAACCTCTGCGGACCCACTTCATCAGGGACATGTGGAGTTGGTCATTGACGCAGTCAAAGCCCTGACTGCACGCGGTTGGAAGGTAGCGGAAGTCATTCTGATGCCGGTTTTTCGTCATCACAACATTCAGGAAGGGGTCAAGCGCTCGCTGACCCTAACCTTCGAACATCGCTATAGAATCTGTCAGCTGGCAGCGGACGAAATCCGTCAGGCTTTGAGTGATATAGTAGAAAAAGTAAGCGTAAGCGATCTGGAACGAGAGCTGGTCTGGCAGAGCAATCGACCCAACTTTACTGCCGAGACCATTGAAGCCATGCGGAAGCGGACTGACCCAAACATTGAGCTGGCTTTCCTGATTGGAGCAGACAGTTTTACCGGTGAACGTCCAGGCTTTGTTCAATGGCACCGCTGGGAAGAATTGATTAAAGACGCAATGTTAGTGATCAGCCCCCGTCAGGGTTTCATACCAAATCAAAGCTTTATTGAAAGCCTCACTGAGCAAGGTGGTCGGGTCATTTATCTGCAAGAGACTGAGGTTTCTGATATATCCTCTCGAACGATCCGAGCCAGGCTTGAAACTGGAACAGAACCGTCCACTCTTGCCGCAGAAGGCATTCTCAATCCGGAGATCGCAGAATATATCGCCAGGAATGACCTGGTAACTATCTGGAAACAGATCGACACCAAGGAACCAGTTCAGATAGTAACGGAGAAAATTATGGAAACTGACAATCTACCAACACGCATTGGAAAGCTTTTGTTTGAACAAAAACTTACCCTCGGGCTGGCCGAGAGCTGCACAGGCGGTTTGATCGGGCACATGCTTACCAATGTTCCCGGAGCCTCAGAATATTTTATGGGCAGTGTAGTTGCTTATGCCTACCAGGCCAAAGTCAAGCTGCTTGGTGTTAGTTGGGATACGCTGCAAAAACAAGGCGCGGTAAGCAGCGCGACAGTGCTGGAAATGGCTCAGGGCGCGCGCCGGGCATTTAATACAGATATTGGTCTCTCGGTCTCCTGCATCGCTGGTCCTGGCGGGGCAACGACTGACAAGCCAGTTGGAACCAGTTGGTGCTGTCTTTCGACGCCGGATGGAGACTGGTCCTATCATTTTCAATTGGAAGGGAATCGCGAGGCAATAAAATCTCAACTTGCTCATCTGGCTTTGGAAAAACTGGGGGATTACCTGGA
>JBBAES010000154.1:0-3782 GCA_041655815.1 Anaerolineaceae bacterium | reverse complement strand
TTCTCATCCAGAGCCAGGAAAGGTTTGTTATCCAGCGAGTCGCTACTCCAGGCATCAACATCCCACATTTTCACAGATTGATACACCAGACCGCTGGCATCTGGCTCAAAGACCTGCACGCGGTAATTCCAGGTATCAGCAACAAACACCCGTCCGTCTTTTGCGATATCAATGCCCACCGGCTCATCCAGTTCTCCGGCTTCAAGACCTATGCTGCCGAATTGAGACAGGTAGTTTCCCTGGCTGTCGAAGACCACCACGCGCTGCTTTCCGGTGTCGGTCACGAAAACCCGATTAGATTGGTCCACCGCAATCCCGCGAGGACCCCAGAAACCGTCCAAAAATCCGACGATGTCAAAAGCGTTCCACATTCGCAGGAATTCGCCTTCGGGTGTGAAGACCTGGATACGGTGATTCCAGGTGTCAGCAACGTAAACCATGCCATCCGGCCCAACCGCGACACCCCAGGGCTCGTTGAACAATCCGCCAGGCACATCGCCATCCAGGACGTTTCCGTAGCCTCCCCAGACGTTCAGGAAAAGTCCCTGCGCGTCCAGGTGGACGATGCGATGGTTGCGGGAATCAGCCACGTAAAGGCTGCCATCGGGGGCGGTTGCCAGGTCTCTTGGGGCGTTGAAGGGTAAATCGCCCGCAATGCTGATAACCAGTTCAGGCTGGAGGTCAATCACACCTCCCTCATACGGGTCAACGCGAGGCGCTTCCGGTTCAGGGCTGATGCCAAACTCCCATATTCTCGCAGCGACATCTTTTTTAATAAACATGCGGGCGTTGTCAGCAGGCGACCAGGTCGCCAGGGTCAGCGAAGGGTTATTGAAAGCCAGCGCGTATTGGGTGTAGTCCCGGTCGAACCAGAGCTCCCATAAGGCCGAGCGTTTTGCGGGCGACTTGAAGTCATCCCAAATGCGTTTCAGGCTCCAGTTGCGGTAAAGCTCTTCGTTGGGCCACCACATCCGCTTATATTCGTACTGGTAGTAGTCATCGCGGACAACTGGCTCGATGCGCACGAAGTTGGAGGTGCCTACCACAATAATGGGATAATCCTGCAGCGATTTGGTTACCTCCGTTCCGAAATCGTACTTGTTGGGATAGTCACGCATATACCACCAGTAGGGGTAACGCACGTCGTTGTCGTAAGCGATTTTGATTGATTTATCGCCATAAAGCCGTTTGGAAATCGTCTCAATTTGTTCGACAGTGCTTTTCATGTCTCCGGTGGAGTGCGCGTAGACAAGCAGTTCGCGAGCGTTATCGTAATCGATAAACGCCGCCCTCCAGGCTGTCCGGGCGGTTTGGACTGTCAACAGAGAAACGAACACCAGTAAGACCAGGCGGGCGAAGGTCTTTCCTCTCCATCCGTTGAGCATCTGGAACAAGCCCAGACCGCAGGCGACCGTACCGACCAACGCCAGCAGGAATGTGCTGGTGGCCTGCAGCTGCATGAGGTCTTTGCCCTGGAAGGGTGGGCTGTTGCCGACCAATGAACCGATCAGGCTGGCGAACGCAACCAGGAAAACCCCGGTAAGCAGGATCACCAACCAGCCTTTCTGCTGCCTCACCTCGTCCCAATTGGTTTTCTCAACCAGGTAACCAAAAGCCCAGCCGCTGGTCAGGATCATGGGCATGGTGATATGGGTGGTCAGCCAGGGCATGCGTTCACCGGCGACTGTGAATGCTAACAAGCTCATTACCGACCAAAAAATCAGCAGCAACAAAACCGGCAGCTCTTTTGCCCGCTCGCCAACTTCCTCTACCACCGGGAAAATCCGTTCGTGCCAGGCAACGCTTTCTTCTTCAGCCAGGTCAGACTGATCTAATAAATCCAGTTCAGCGGTTTCTTGCAGGATTTCACACTCTACAGCTTCCTCAAGATAATCGTCAGGCTCGCTCTCGTCGGCAAGTTCCGCTGAAAGCGCTTCAACTGGGAGTGGAGTGAAAGGATCCTCGGTTGATGCAAAAAACAGTCGTTTGCGCAGACCGATCACAAAAGCAGTCAAGAGCCCGAAAGCTGGCAAATATTCATACATGGGGATTTGCACAAAAGCATAGTAATACAGTGGTTGCGTGCCCCGTTCTACCGTTTGCTGTTGCATCCAGTAGCCCAGCGCTCCCACGATCCCCTTGAAAAAGCCTTCACCATGAGTGAAAAAGGTGGTGTAAAAGATGATAAAAATGCCCCAGAAAATTGCCATGCTGCGCAGAAAAACTTTACGATTCCAGAGCATCCCCAAGAACACAGAGACCAGGGTCAGCAGAACAAAGACAACCCCTGAGCGTATGATTCCGGCTTGCGAGTAATCGGTTGGGTCAAAACCCAGCAAACGTAGCGGGATGGCGGTCAACAGTGGCAAGATCATGATCAGTTGCAGCCAGATCAGGTCAAAACTGCGCATGTGGCTCAACTTTTTCCAACCATAACCACTGAAGAGCGTAACTAAGGAGAGGATGATTGCCAAACCGGTTATCCCCGCGCTGAGAATCAACAGAATGTTGCTGTTAAGTATGCCCGCAGCTGCTGTCTCGGCATCAGAGGTCCTACCCAGCATGTAAAAGCCCATGGTAACCACCAACATTGCAAGGGTGACCAACACTGCCGTACGAAAGAGCGATTTTGTGCGCTGGTTTGGCCATTTCTTTTGCAAGACCTCGCCAATAAACAGAAGCGCGAGGAAGATCAGCGCTTCTGCCGAGAAGATAAACGAAGTTGCCTTGTCAGCATAGTGCATTGCTGCGATGAAAATCAGCCAGTAAAGCCATTTGTGCTGCCCGTCTTCGAGATAGCGCAGCATCAGCCAAAGCATGACCATCCCCCAGAAAACGATGAAGACTTCGTTGCGGGTGTAGCGGCTGTAGAAGAGGATATAGGGTGAGATCATGAAAAGTATGCCCGCGATCAGCCCACCGAGCCTGCCCAGGTAGCGCCTCCAGGCAAAAATGGCGAAGGCGACGATGGCGATGCCGAAAATAGCAGCGGGAATGCGGGCAGAAAAATCGGAATCCCCGAACATGAAATAGGAAAACGCCAGGGCGTGGAATTGGAAGGGACCGTGCGTGACTGGATCGTAGACATAATTGCCAAAATTGTAGGCCGGCACCACGTGGTTGATTTCGTCGTGCGACATGGTGCGCGCGCCCAGGTCGTAGAAGCGAGTGAAGATTGTTAGTGTCAGGATGGTGATGATCAGCAGTTTTTCAACCGTCAGCGCCTGCCACCAGGAGAAAACCGGCTTGTCAAGCCAGCTATCCCGGCGGGTTGTGTTTTTGGCAGAGAGATTGGCAAGATCCATAGAACGCTCCGTGTGTGAAATCTTAGTTGAATAATGAATCAATTAAGCATACCTTGCCGGGTAAAAATCGGCAAGTCAGGAGAAAGAGGTTGTTAGACTTTCAAAAGTCATAATAGGAGATTTTAGTATTCATTTCAAGATAGCGTCAATTAAGTGAAGAATTGCACGTGGTCACACAATCGGCCACATCAAAAAACCCTGCCTTGCTTGTAATGGCTGTGACTGCTAATCTAGAAAACGCAACCCGCTCGGCAAACAAAACCGAGCGAGTTGTATGAATCGTTACTCAATTCTTTTTGAGACCGATGGAATAACCTAACGGCCTGAAAATTCTACATCCGCGGGCATACCTGGTTTAAGTTTGTGATCAGGGTTGCGCACCTGGATCTTTACCGCGTAAACAGTAGATTTTCTTCCTGACTCAGTTTGCACATTCTTGGGTGTAAACTCGGCCTCGTCAGAAATTCTGAGGATAGT
>JBBAES010000153.1:0-3803 GCA_041655815.1 Anaerolineaceae bacterium | reverse complement strand
CGATCAGGAGCTGGCCTTCCTTAGCCGACAGGTCAAATTATGGCTGGAGAACAATCCAGACAGCACCGTCGCCATACTCTGCTTTCTCAACAAACGCGCTTCAGAGATCATCAATCATCTGAAGAGAGAAAAAATAGAGGTAAGCGATATGTTGATGAAAGTCCCCGAACCCACCAGGCTTTCTGCCGGGATGATCGTCTTGATATTGAAATCGCTCTATGATCCATTGAATCGTGGACATTTGGCACGTTGTTTTGAGGTTTTCTACCGACATTATCAGGAAAACCCGGACCTTTACCGAATGGTGAAAGCGACCAGCTTGCTTATCAGACTGTTAGAAACTACTGAAGATTATCTTTATCCAGATGGAAACGATTGGCTGCAAGAACTGGAAGCTGATGAGTTAAACCCTGGGTCGCTTGGGATGTTGAAGGATTTTCGCGCGATTGTCCAACGCTGGCATGCTGCCATGATCCTTCCCCTCGATCAACTGGTGCTGGTCATTGCGCAGGACCTGGTGCTCGAGAAATCAGAACTCGCCATCATCCACAAATTGTCCGGATTCATCAAATCGCTGTTGGAAAACAACCCGCACTGGTCCGAAATGGATGTCATGGATGAGTTAATAGGGATTTCCAAGAATTACCGAGGTTTTGCTACTTTCAGCCAGGAGGAAGGCAGCCTTGACCCTGATAATTATCGCGGAAAAGTAATGGTCGCAACGGTGCATAAATCCAAAGGGCTTGAATGGGATAAGGTCTTCCTCAGCTCTGCTAACAATTTCGATTATCCCAGCGGAGATGCCAGCGAAGTTTACACCTCGGAAAGATGGTTTATTGTTGACCGGCGTAACCTTGAAGCTGAACTTTTTTATGACCTGGATTCTTTGGAGATAGAACACATTGGCGGGGTCATGCTACGTCAATATGATAAGCAGAACGCCCGGGATGAAATTGTTCGCGACCGACTGAGGCTTTTTTATGTCGGAATGACCAGAGCGCGCCAGTCATTGACAATCAGCTGGAATACAGGAACAAGGAATAATCTTAATATATCCCTGCCGTTAAAATATCTATCAGATTTGGAGAAAGAAAATGGCTGAAATCATCCCCGCTGAATTCATTTTCTCCCAGAGCAATTTGCAGACCTTTTCTTATTGTCGGCGACGATTTTTCCTGAGATATGTAAAAAAGTTGGTCTGGCCTGCTCAACTGGTCAGCGATCAAAACTATATCCAGGACCGCGAGGCAGGGGTTCGTTTTCATCGCCTTGTACACCAGCATTTTTTGGGCTTTGAAACCACACTTTTGAGACAGGTTGCAGCTGCTGATCCCGACCAGCGCGTAATGACCTGGCTGGAGGCGTTTTTATCAAGCCCGGTTGCCCGACTTGAAGGCAACCTTGAGCCCGAGACTTTGTATACAACAACCCTGTTGGATCACCCATTAAGCGCTAAAGTTGACCTGCTGCAGGTAAGCGAAGGAACGGTCAAAATCTATGACTGGAAGACCTCGCGCCGGTTGCCAAAAGTCTCACTTCTGAAAAAACAAGCCCAAAGCATGGTTTATCCACTGATTATCTCGCGAATTTTCGGTGTGGAGGGTGCGATAAGTAATCTGGAAAGTTTGACGATGGTGTATTGGGAAGCGAATTTCCCTGACCAGGCAATCGAAATCGTTAGCCGCCAGGAAGATTGGCAGGCTTTTGAATTCGACATCGTTGCTTTGATCGAATTGATCCTGAGCCTCAAAGAAGAGGAATTTGTAAGGACTATCGAAGTACGCAAGTGCTCCTGGTGTGAATATCGTTCCTATTGCTACCGTGGAAAGGCGGCGGGATCTTTTGATGACAATTTGGGGATCGGTTTGGTGGATGACGAAACAAAAATCCCCGGGGAGATACTTGATCCCTGGGGCTAAATTAAAAATAGAATGTGATGAAGTGGGCAGAACAGGGCTCGAACCTGCGACCTCATCTGTGTAAAAGATGCGCTCTGACCAACTGAGCTATCCGCCCGGAAAGGCTATTATAAACGAAAAATGAAATTAGTTAGATTTAAAACAAATAATAACGAAGCTCAATATGGCTGGATCCATCAGGAAAAAGTTGGATTGATCCAAGGTGACCCTTTTGGAGAGTTCCGGCGTCTGGAGGCAACCATTATTCTAACGGATCTGGAACTTTTGTTGCCCTGCCAACCTTCCAAAATCATAGCTGTGGGTAGAAATTATCCGGAACATGCGGCTGAGATGAATGCGGTCTTACCAACTTACCCGCTTCTTTTTCTCAAACCCCCTTCCGCGTTGATCACCAATGGTGAGTACATTCAGCTGCCAGGGCAATCAAAGCAGGTTGAACATGAGGCTGAACTAGCAATCGTGGTGGGAAAAGAATCCAAAAATCTTGATGAGGATAATGTGAAAGATGCCATCTTTGGATACACCATTGCCAATGACGTTACTGCACGCGATTTGCAAGCCATCGATGGTCAGTGGACCCGCGCCAAGGGTTTCGACAGCTTTTGTCCTCTGGGTCCGTGGATCGACACGCAATTCGACCCCAGCGATGCAATGATCAGCTGTCATGTAAACCACGCCTTGCGTCAGATGGGTTCAACTAAAGAAATGACCTTCAAGCCTGAGCAACTTCTGATCTTCATCAGCTCTATTATGACCCTGTACCCTGGCGATGTAATCCTTACTGGCACGCCCCCTGGTGTCGGACCCCTCACAGACGGTGATTTGGTAACGGTCCACATTGATGGATTAGGCTCACTGGTCAACCCTGTCAGAAAAAGCGAGTAGAACTTGACATGCCTTTCGCTTACTGCAAATTGAAGCTTAAAATCGACCGTTGTGGAAGTTTAAAAGAAAAACGTACATACCTGGCGGCTTTACTAACGCGGTTAAAAAAGTATAATCTTTCAGTTGTCGAAGCAGCCAGCCAGGATAGCCACCATCAGATAGAACTAGAAATGACACTGATCAGGGCAACTCAGAGCCTGCTCAACCAGGATTTGTGCTCCCTATCTGAACTGATTGAGCGAGATTTCCCTCACCTGGAGCTGTTAGAATTTGAAAAAGAAATTTACATATAGGATGCTTTGTGTCAAATAATATAAGTTTGATTGAAAAGATACTTTATTCTGTTGAGAAACCAGGCAGGTATGTCGGCGGTGAACATAACCAGATCGTGAAAGATTGGGACTCCGTTGACCTCCGCTGGTGTCTGATCTTTCCTGATATTTATGACCTTGGTCTGGCAAATCTTGGTTTGGCCATACTCTACCAGATTTTAAATGCGGAAGAGTCAATTTTGGCTGAGCGCAGTTTTGCCCCCTGGGTCGACATGGAGATAGAGCTGAGGAAGCATTATATCCCCTTGTTTTCGCTGGAAAGTAAGCAAGATTTGCGTGATTTTGACATCCTTGGTTTCACTCTTCCATATGAATCAATCTACACCAACGTCTTAAACATTCTCGATCTGGCTGGGATCAAGGTGCTTGCAGCCGAACGAGCTGAAAATGACCCTCTGGTGTTGGGCGGAGGGCAAGCTTGCTATAATCCCGAACCCATGGCGGAATTTTTTGATGCCTTTGTTATTGGCGAAGGCGAAGAAGTCGTTCTCGAAATCTCGCAAGTCTATAGCAATGGGAAGAAAGCGGGCAAGAATAAAACCGAACTCTTGCTCGACTTGGCAAAGATCCCGGGTGTTTACATTCCTTCGCTTTATGATGTTTCCTATAATCCCGACGGCACCATAGCCATGTTTTCGCCCAAGCATCCAGTTGCGCCAGAAAGAAT
>JBBAES010000152.1:0-3817 GCA_041655815.1 Anaerolineaceae bacterium | reverse complement strand
GATTCAGCTAATCGAAGGAAATTGCTAACTCCTGCGACATGAACACATTCCCCCAAGGCACCAGCGACGACGGTTTTCATACTAACTCCTGTTTTCTTGCTGATAGGAATGGGTCAGGCCCGAATACTCATGGGCAATCTGTCAGGCTTGCAGGCAGACAGATATGTTCTTAAGTTTACTCTAAGTCAATCTGTTGATAACGACTTAACAGATTGAACACAAATTGCAGACAAGCGCATAAGCTAATTATAATAGCATCGTACTTAGAGCGGAAAGGAACAGAAATGACAAAAGCACTGATCATTGTAGATATGCAAAACGATTTTTTGCCCGGCGGAGCGCTGGCTGTTGCCGGTGGAGATGAGATCATCCCCGAAATTAACCGGTTGTCTGAACTCTACGACCTTGTAGTTGCCACACAAGACTGGCACCCGGGCAATCACGGCAGTTTTGCTTCCCAGCATCAGGGCGCCAAGCCTTACGATACGGGCGAATTGGCTGGAATGCCCCAGGTTTTGTGGCCGGATCATTGCGTGCAAGGGAGCTTCGGCGCACAGTTGAGCGGATTCCTGAATCAAAAACATGTGGAAGCTGTCTTCAGGAAGGGAATGGACCCTGAGATCGACAGTTACAGCGCCTTTTTTGATAACGGGCGCAGGAAAGCCACCGGGCTTGAGGGATATTTGTTGGGGCGAGGCGTCAATGAGGTGCATATTTGTGGATTGGCAGCGGATTTTTGTGTCTGGTATACGGCGCAGGATGCGATTTCGCTTGAGTTTGATGCGGTGATATTGCAAGATGCTGTTCGGGCGATAAATGAACAGAAATTAAAAAAACTTTATGGGGAATTTGTAAATTTGGGTGGCGTTTTGCAATAAGATATTGGGTCCTGGTTGATCGCCTGCCGCACCGAAGCCAAACAAACAACCCTTCGGTAGAAGGGTTGTTTGTTATATATTTCTGAGCAGTAAAGTTACACGACGATATTTACCAAGCGCCCCGGCACCACAATCACCTTGCGTATGGGTCGGCCTTCCAGAGCTTGCTGGACGGTTTCACTGGCCAGAGCAAGTTTTTCTGCCTCCTCGTTGCTGATTCCCGGCTCCACTACGATGCGGTCGCGCAATTTGCCATTAACCTGAACAATCAGGGTAATCATGTCTTCTTTGGCGGCTTCCTCATCCACCCGAGGCCAGGATTGAGTGTGGATGGAGTAGGGTTTGCCCAGGCGCTCCCACAGTTCTTCAGCGATATGGGGACATACCGGTGCCAGCATGCGCAGGTAGATATCGGCAGCTTCGTTCCACTCTTCCGAGCCAAATGCCCCCGCGTTTTTTGCACGACCCATCTCATTCAACAGTTCCATCAGACTTGAGACGATGGTGTTGAACTCGAAATTCTCAAAATCGTATGTGATGCGCCTGAGGGTTTGGTGGGTCTTGCGCCGCATAGCACGCAAAACTTCTGGGTCGGCTTCACCAAATGAAGGTTCCAGCAGCATGTGCCAGACACGTCTGAGCCAGCGGGTATTGCCTTCGATGCCTGTGCTTGACCATGGCCCGCCCATCTCCCACCGGGAGAAGAAAATCAAGTAGGCGCGCACGGTGTCAGCGCCGTAACGGGAGACCAGGTCATCCGGGTTGACCACGTTACCACGGCTCTTGCTCATTTTTTCGCCGTCCTCCCCCAGCACCATGCCCTGGTTGCGCAGCTGGAGCATGGGCTCATCACCCTTGGTGATACCGCAATCGCGGGCAGCTTTGTGGAAGAAGCGTGTATAGATCAGGTGCATGATGGCGTGTTCTGAACCGCCGGTATAGGTATCGACCGGCATCCAGTAGTTGTACTGGGCAGGATCAAAAGGCCCTTCAGCGTAATCCGGGCTGAGGTAGCGCAGGTGGTACCAACTGGAGTCCATAAAGGTGTCCATTGTGTCTGTTTCTCTTTCAGCCGGCTCTCCACAGTTGGGGCAGGTGGTGAAACGCCAGGTGAGGTGAAGTTTGAGCGGGCTTTCACCGGTGGGCAGCCATTCGACATCATCCGGCAGCAATACAGGCAGCTGGTCATCAGGCACGGGCACCACTCCGCAATGTTGGCAATAGACGATGGGGATAGGGGCGCCCCAATAACGCTGGCGACTTATCAGCCAGTCATGCAAGCGATAATTGATCGACTCTTTTCCAACGCCGATTTCTTCAATATAGCGGCTGGCGGCTTCAAAACTCTCTTCTTCAGGAGTGCCAGTGAGCCGTCCGGAGTTAATCATGGAGCCGTGTGCTTCGACCGCTTCGGTCATTTCTTCGGGCGAGAGCAGTTCTTGTCCGTTAGAGTGAATGACGACTTTGATAGGCAGGTCAAACTGGCGCGCGAATTCGAAGTCGCGTTGGTCGTGAGCGGGTACGGCCATAATAGCGCCGGTACCATACGACATGAGCACATAGTCAGCCACCCAGATGGGGATGTGCTCGCCAGAGACCGGGTTAACAGCATAACCGCCAGTGAAGACGCCGGTTTTCTCGCGAGAAACTGACTCACGCTGGATATCGGATTGGTGTCTGGCTTGCTCCTGGTATTGGCGCACCTCGTCTATCTGGGCAGGAGTGGTGATTTTTTCAACCAGGGGATGTTCAGGAGAGAGAGCCAAATAGGTCACGCCCCAGAGCGTGTCCGGACGGGTGGTGAAGACCTCGATGGGGTCACCGGCTTCGGTTTTAAAGATGACAGAGGCGCCGCGGGACTTGCCAATCCAATTACGTTGCAGCGTTTTGACGAACTCTGGCCAATCGAGACCATCATAATTCAGCAATTCTTCAGCGTAATTAGACGTGCGGAAAAACCACTGCTTCAGGTCTTTGCGGATCACGGGAGTGCCACAACGCTCGCAGTGACGATCGTCTCCGTGGACCTGCTCACGCGCCAGTGTTGTATTGCAGCTTGGGCAAAAGTCGACCGGGGAGAACTTTTGGTAAGCCAGGTTGTTTTTATAGAACTGGTTGAAAAACCACTGCGTCCAGTGATAATACTTGGGGTCAGCGGAAATGATCTCAGAACGCCAGTCGAAACTATTGCCCATAGATTTTAGCTGGTGGCGCATGCGATCGATATTGGCATAGGTCCACTTTCCTGGATGGATATTGTGTTTGATGGCAGCGTTTTCAGCTGGCAGACCGAAGGCGTCGAACCCGATAGGGAAAAAGACATTGTAGCCCTGCATGCGTTTGAAGCGGGCACGGGCGTCTGAAGGCGTCATCGCATACCAGTGACCGATGTGAAGGTCACCAGAGGGGTAAGGCAGCATGGTGAGAGCGTAGAATTTGGTTTTCTCCGGATCACGATCGGGTTGGTAAAGCCGGTCCGTTTCCCAGCGGGCTTGCCACTTGGGTTCGATTTCTTCGGGCTTGTACATAGGTATACTGGTTGGGTCAATCATGTCTGCTCCTGTTTTTGGCTGCTCCGACATTCACTCCGGCCTCCTCTTGTTGGAAGATTGCATGTGGACGGGTGTCGGGCAGCATCAATTTAAATAAAAAATCCCTGCGCGCAGGGACGAAATTGCTTTCGCGGTACCACCCTGCTTCCCATCATAAGATGGGCAGCTCGAGGAGGCTGTAACGGGTCTGACCGTCCGCGGCTAAAGGGCATCACCGCGACCACGCTCCATCAGATCAGGATGGAGAGACAGGTGAGTGGGGTCTGAAGCGCTCCGCGGGCGCTGGCAGTCTTTCAGCAAAGTGGCTGCTCTCTGGCGGATGACCTGTGTTCTGCCATCGTGTTTATGCTGAATATTATAGCACTCTTGAAAATTATGCAAGGCTTT
>JBBAES010000151.1:0-3825 GCA_041655815.1 Anaerolineaceae bacterium | reverse complement strand
TCTGCAAGACCCTGCCTCGAAGGGTGATTTCGCCGGTCATGGCGACTTCATGCCTGATCGGAACGCCCAGCGCGGCTGAGATCAAAGCTGTCGAGAGGGTGATACCAGCGCTTGGTCCGTCTTTGGGGATCGCGCCCTCCGGGACGTGAATGTGAATGTCTGTATCCTCAAAGAAATCTTCCGGGATCTCAAAAACCTTTTGACGAGATTTAAGATAACTCAGGGCCGCCTGGGCTGATTCCTGCATAACCTCGCCAATCTGACCGGTGATTTGCAGATTGCCTTTACCAGCGACAACCAGGACTTCGATGGGCATGATCTCGCCCCCATTTTCTGTCCAGGCCAGGGCAGTGGCCACGCCGATTTCATCTTTTGCTTCGGCGGTCATAGGGTAAATTTCGACTGGACCTAGCAGATCGCCTACCAGCTCAGCAGTGACAACCGTCGGATATTGTTCACCCTCCGATTTTTTGGTAGCGATTTTTCGCAATACAGCGCCTATTTGGCGCTCAAGATTACGGACCCCAGCTTCATAGGTATAGCTGGCGATGATCAGTCGTAAAGCTTCATCTGTGAATTCGATTGGGTCCTCATCCAATCCATTTTCGAGCATCTGCTCCGGGATCAGGAACTGCCGGGAAATGATGATTTTGTCTTCCTCTATATAGCCAGGAAATTCGATCAGTTCCATGCGGTCGAGCAAGGCCGGTGGGATACTGCCTACCGTATTAGCTGTTGTGATAAAGAAAACCTTCGAGAGGTCATAGGGCACTTCAAGATAGTGGTCTGAGAAAGCGTGATTCTGTTCAGGGTCGAGTACCTCGAGCAGGGCTGCCGAAGGATCACCGTGAAAATCGGCGTTAAGCTTATCGATTTCGTCCAGCATGAAAAGCGGATTGATAACTTTGGCTTTTAACATCGTCTGAAGTATTCGACCTGGTAGCGCCCCAATGTAGGTGCGACGGTGCCCGCGAATTTCAGCCTCATCGTGTACGCCTCCCAAAGACATGCGCACAAATTTTCGGTTCATAGCTGTGGCGATAGACTGACCAAGCGAAGTTTTACCTGTACCGGGAGGACCGACAAAGCAGAGGATCGGGAGGCTGTTCTTTTTTGGCCGCAAACTTTGAACTGCCAGGAACTCGATGATGCGATCTTTGGCTTTTTTCAAACCGTAATGGTTTTTGTCCAGGATCTCCCTGGCTTTGCGGACATCAAGGTCGTCTTCGCTGGCTTCAGACCAGGGCAGGTCAAGCAGGTAGTGCAGGTAATTAGAGATCATCCCGTTTTCAGGGGAAAGCGGTGGGGCAGAGCGAAGTCGGTCGAGTTCCTTGACCGCTGTCTCGTGTACTTCATCAGGCAACTTTGATTCTTCCAATTGCTTTTCGAGTTTATAAATATCAGGATCGCTCGATTTGCCTTGATTAAGCTCCATCTGCAGACGACTGATGTGCTCGCGCAATACGGATTCGCGTTGGTTTTTATCAAAATCTTCATGAATACTGCTAATGATCTGCAAATCCAGTTCGAGCATACGAGTCTGGGCGATCAATTTGGCGTGAACCATTTTCAAACGAGTGAGGTCATTGACCTCCTGAAGTAAATCCAGGCGATCTTGCGGGCTGATTGACACATTGATACCAATGAAGTCGGCTAGTTTGCCAGCGTGATTGATTTCTTCGGCGATAGCGAGCGATTTTTGATTCAGCGGTGATGGCATGGAGGCATAGCTAGCCAAGCTGGCTTTGGCGGAGCGGATCTCGCTCTTGACTTCGTTCGTCCGCCTGGCAGGAACGTTGACTACCTCGACATCGGCAACGTATTGGTTTTGTTTCTTGTAAATTTTGAGGATACGCACCCGTCGGCGTGCCTCGACGAAGATGTCTTGTGGATAGTCGGACAATGGCCGGGCAAAGTCCATCTCCACACCGAAAGCCACCTCCAGGCCAATCTCCCAAACAACTTCTTTGCGCGGTTCTGTTATGTCTTCGTAAAGCGGGTAACAGGCAATCACGGTCATACGCTTGTCGATCGCTTCGTAGACCAGCTCAGGATCGCTGACATCTTCGTCTGTGTAGAGGCGAGTGACCGCTAACGGGAGCAGAGGTTCATTGTATAAAATCAGCAGAGGGGCGGAAAAATGAACTTCTTTATTCGATGTCCGGTTTTTTACCAACAGGGTGGTAGATACGAGGCGATCGTCATCGTCTGAAAATTCTCCATCGTAATCGTCTGAAAAATATTTTCTGTTAAGCACTTAAATCCTTCAGTTCTGAAATTGTGACCAAATAACTTTTGCTGCAGCAGCAATAAAAATCGAGCCCGTGACGAGTATACCCTTAGATTCACCAGCGAGAAAGAGTGCTTGAGAGAATGCTTCTTCTGCGGGGCTGGCTGCGATCACCGGGACATTGTATTTTTCAACGATTGCCTTTAACTCATCTGGGTCGGCCGCGCGTGGATGGATAGATTGGGTGGTGATAACTAATTCACATCTGGGCAGGATCGCTGTTAGCATATCCGCCATAGACTTGTCGAAAGAGGCCCCAAAAACGAGGATGAAAGGCCAATTTGGGAAGTATTCATCTATTGCGGTTACCAATCGACGCATGGAATCACCGTTGTGGGCCGAGTCGATCACCACAGGCGGGTTTTCGCGCAGGATTTCGAACCTGGCGGGCCAATGCACTTTCTGGAAGCCTGTCTGGATGGTTTTGCGGGTGATGTGAAAACCGGCCAGGCGCAATAAATCCAGAGCAGCGACAGCAGTGGCGGCGTTTTCTATCTGATGAGCACCGAGCAAAGGGATCGACAATTTTAGCTTCGTGTTTGTGCTGATATTTTTGCTCTTTAAGACCTGATGGCGAGACGCAATCTGAAACGTCTGTGCCTGCAGGGTGTGCCCGATTGGTTCGACGTCGTACTCCTTCTCAGTTTCGACGAGCAGTGAATTCCGCTCAGAAGCAATCTTTACAAGGGTTTCCCGGGCTTCTGGCTGTTGCGGGCTGATGACCACCGGGCGACCTGGCTTGATAATGCCGCCTTTCTCTGCCGCGATTTCCGCCAGGGTATTACCCAGTACCGAGGTGTGGTCGTAGGAAATCGAGGTAATCACCGATACGGCCGGGTCGACTACGTTGGTTGCGTCCAGTCGTCCACCCAGACCAACCTCCAGCACAGCAACATCGATATTTTGCTGTGCGAAGTAGAGGAAAGCCATCGCGGTGGTTAATTCAAAGGTGGTTGTTTCAGGCACTTTCTCAGTTAACGGTCTCATTTGGTCAGCCAGTTTAATAACGTTTTGCTCGCTGATCATTTCACCATTAATGACTATCCGTTCACGGAACTCTTCTAAATGCGGAGAAGTATAAAGACCGACTTTATAACCACTTGCCTGGAGCGCGGAAGCTATCAGCGAAGCAGTGGAGCCTTTACCTTTGGTTCCGGCGACGTGAACGCAGGGATAGAATTGATGAGGGATTCCCAAAAAATCCATCAACTGCTTCATTCGGTCCAGCTTGAAGAAACGGTGTTTGTCATCGACATGCCGTTTCATACTGAAGTCGACCCAACTATAGATCCAATCCAGGGTCTCCTGATAGCGTTGGTTAGTTACGGGGTGGTTAGCTTGCCTACTCATTGACTGGTGTAATATCCTCTATCAGCACATATCCGATAATGGCATAATCACCGGAAGAGTATTCAATCAGCACACATTCCCGGTTGAATTCGTCAAAGCGTCTTTCTTGCATAGAAACAAGCTCGACGGTCATGCCTTCCCGAATCCGCCCTGGTGAACTGAAGCTTCCGTAACATCCCGTTCTC
>JBBAES010000150.1:0-3856 GCA_041655815.1 Anaerolineaceae bacterium | reverse complement strand
GTCCCGCACGGTATGGGCGGTGACTTCGTCGCCAGGGCCGAAACCGATCGACGGAATACCGGCCTTGCCGGCCCAATAGATGCCGTTGGTGCTGAACGACCATTTGCTGGCCGGTTTAGGTTCCAGTCCAACCAATTCCCGTGCCTTCAGACCAGCTTGCACCAGTTTGTGGTCTTCATCCAGGGCCCAGGCAGGAAAGTATTTATCTACCGGGAAGACAAACCCGGTGTAGGAAGGCTCATCATAGAAAAGCGCTTCCACATAAACGCGATCCTTACTTTCCTCAGGAATAAGGGCTTCTATCTGAGCAATGGCGTCTTCCTTGGATTCGCCAAAAGTCATGCGCCGGTCGATGTAAATCACTGCCTCGTCAGGCACCGCATTGATGCTGGGGGTCTGCACGGTCATATCCGAAACGGTGATTTTGCCATGCCCTAAAAAAGGATCGTCTCCCAGCTCGGGCTCGAGGTCGCGGATGCCTTCGATTATCGGCAGGAGCAGATAAATGGCGTTGATGCCAAGGTGATTACTGGCAGCATGGGCGGAGACGCCTTTGGCCACCACTTTTAACTCGATGCGTCCTTTATGACCGCGATAGACTTCCATTTTTGTGGGCTCACCGATGACAACAAAATCAGGTTTGATTCCAGGGTCGACCTCAACAAAGGTGTTTGGCGCGATCCCGTCACACCACTCTTCCATATTGCCGAAGTACCAGGCAGTCCAGCCATCCAACAGACCCAGATCGCGTGCAAAGGACATACCGTAAACCATCCCGGGGGTTGAGCCTTTCTCGTCACAGGCTCCCCTTGCGAAGAAGACTCCGTCTTCGATCTTGCCTTCGAAAGGATCCCACTGCCACTCATCCGGATCGCCAATTCCGACGGTATCAATGTGGGAATCAAACACGATGGTTCGTGGTCCTTTGCCGATTCGTCCCAAGATGTTGCCCATTTTGTCAAAGCGAACCTCATCGAAGCCCAGCTTTGTCATCTCTTCGGCGATGCGTTCACCAACCGGACCGATTAACGATTCATAGCTGGGGATCGCGCAAATCTCGCGCATAAATCTGAGGATATCCTCACGTTTTTCTTCAGTTTTTCGATGGATTTGATTGATTATTTCCTGCGAAGTCATTTTTCTCCTTTTACAACTACCCCCGGTTCAACCCTGTCAGGATAGTATAATGATAACGGTATGTATTGTTACTGTACTGTTTAGAGCCCATAAATTAGAAAAGGTGAGTAAAGATGGATATCTTATCATTAAAGACAGGTTCAGGCAATTTGTTCCGAAAGCCAGAATTGAATTGGGGTGTCATAGGCACGGCGCGCATAGCCGAACAGACGATCCCTTCTATTAATGCGACCCGAAACAACCGCGTCGTGGCTGTGGCAAGCCGCGACCTGACTCGCGCGCGCCAATTCGCTGATAGTTTGGAGGTTCCGGTTGCTTATGGCTCTTATGAGGAACTTCTGCTGGATGCCACCGTCCAGGCGGTCTACATTCCCCTGACCAACGAGGAACACAAACCATGGACAATTAAAGCCTTGCAGGCTGGCAAGCACGTTTTGGTTGAGAAGCCTATCGCGCTGAACGCGGAAGAAGCCCGGGAAATGGTCGGCGTTTCGGTTGACAAGTCACTGGTTTTGATGGAAAGCTTTAATTATCGCTACCACTCCCGCATTCAGAAAGTTCTGGAGACAATCAGGAAAGATGAATTGGGAAGACTGCGTTTTTTGCACTGCAGCTTTAGCTTCCTGATGAATAACCCCGATGATTTTCGTCTTGTGCCCGCCAAGGGCGGCGGAGCGCTCTACGACCTCGGCTGCTATTGCGTCGACTTTCAGCGTCTGGTGGTTGGCCGAGAACCACAGGCGGTGCAAGCCCGGTATTACGAGGGCGGTTCAGGCGTGGATTTGCAAATGCAGGTCAGCCTCGATTTTGGCAACCAGATTTATGGCAGTTTTGACGTCGCCTTTAACGCCATCCTTCAAAACGTGGCCAGAATCCTGGGCACAGACGGAGTGATGACCCTGGAGTGGCCCTTTAGTGCTAAGGGCAAAAATGTGACAACTATCATTGAACGGGGTGATGACGTCCAAAGAATCAATTACCGCGCTGAAGACACTTCCCAGCGACTGATTGAACATTTCTACCAGGTAGTGATGAAAAAAGAAGTCCCACTTTACCCTCTGGCAGAATCAGTCAATAACATGGCTGTTATTGACGCAATATTCCAATCTGCGGTAGAAGATGGTAAACTCGTTCAGCTATAAAAAAAATCACAAAGAGTAGGTCTTACTAATGGAACAAAACGATCGTCTGGAAACCTCAAAAAAACGCAACTTTCTTAATTCAAACCAGTGGCTGCTGCCTTTCATTCTGATTGTGGCTATCATTGTGCTATTGTACATGTTCCGCTCCTTCCCTCTTGAAGATCGGGCGATTGATATACCTCATGAAGGCATGCTGGAACTAATCGTAGGCTATGCTATTTTGATCGCTGAAATTGCTGCCATGTTGGTGGTTGCCGTCTCGGTAGTTGAAGTGACCATTAACTTTCTGAGAGGTTTGTTTGACAAAAGTTATTCCCGCAGGATTCGCTCCTCCCAAGTTTTACGTCTAAGACTGGGTCATCGCCTTAGCCTGGCGCTTGAGTTTGCGCTCGCCTCAGATATCCTGCGAGTAGCCATTTCACCGACTTTGTCAGACCTGATATTCCTGTTTGTGATTGTTCTCTTACGGTTCCTGATCAACTTCTTTCTTGAAGAAGAATTCGCTACGATCGAAGCCAGCGAAAAATATCATGACCTGGAACCCTGCGATTCGTGTGACTGAAGGTTTATGACGCTGAACCAAAAAGCCCCTCTCTGAACTGCAGAGAGGGGCTTTGTTTTATGTTGCTTATCTAAGGCGTGGCCGGGGTGACCGTCCGGGTGGGGGTAGAACTCGGAATAGGTGTGGCGATGTTGGCCGGCACCTTGAGCAAGTCACCGATCATCAGACTGGTTGTCTCGCTCAGCAGTGGGGTGATCCCTTCAGCTGCACGATAACGATTGGTTTCAGTGATGATTTGGGCGACCGTTGATCGGTAGAACACAGAGACAGAGGCCAGGGTAGCTCCGGATTCGATGTAGTAGTCGATGATTGTGCCGGGAGCTAAATCAGTCGGGACTGGCGTTGAGGTTGGCATTTGCTGCCAGGGAGCCGGGATCTTAATGATGTCGCCTTCGCGAATGATACATGGGTCTCCCAGACCGAGCCCATTCACATAAAGCAGCAGATCAAGATCAACGTTGAATTTCTCAGCGATATTCGCACATACAAAATCATCCGGCTGGACAATGTAATCGAAGGGCCCGTCAAGCGTCGCCGTTGGAGTGATCGTAGGCGTTTCTGTTGGGGTTCCAGTGATTGTTGCCGTATTTGTCGGGGTCACTGGCGTGGGCGTCAGTGTCATGGTGGGGGTAGGAGTCTTGGTTGCGAACAGTCCCGCTCCCTCGCCGATTACACCGGTAGCCCATAAGGCCAGCACGACCAAACCGGCGATTACCAACAAGGCTGCGATCAAAACGAGGACAGACCTGTTGTTACGTCTTTTTTTTCTATAGGAGGACAGCAGACTCCCGGATCGTTTCTTTGCCATAATAACTTCCTCTCAATCCATAGTAAATAGAAAGGTAAATAATGAGACCAATCTCACTGCTTTTGTTTTGTCAAGTATACCATTTTTGCCCGATTGTAAAAAAAGACAAGCAGCCACACACTTTAGTTTATCACGCATAAAGATTGTCGCATGAGCATGTGTTGGTTGATATATAGCATATGCAAAAGGTATTAAGGCAGGTTTTGG
>JBBAES010000149.1:0-3924 GCA_041655815.1 Anaerolineaceae bacterium | reverse complement strand
GATACGGGCAATCCCGTTTTTGGCCTGAAGGGCAAATTTAGCAGTAAAGTTCGGCTGGTCGGACTGGGTGCCGGCTCCAGCTTCAAGAATCTACAGCCCGATTTCACCCTCGAAATCAGCCATAGCGACATCACCGTGGAAGATGCGCTTAAGCTCTCCCAGGCCCTCAACCTCAAGGAGACCAGCGCCACCACGCTGGATGCTTTGGAAAACGATTTCCGTGAAAATTGGTTCAACGCCTTCATGCAGATGAAGGTCGGCGCAATGGTGGAGAACGAAGACGGTAAGCTTGAACCCGCCCCTGACAGTGTTGCTTTTTGGGCGCGTCAGGCCGGCATACACGCAGGCGCGGCAGAGGCGCTGCACAGCAAGCTCAGACGCCTGTTTAACCGCCCCTATCTCAGCAGCGCTCCCGCCAGCAACGGGCTCAAAGCAATCATCGAAAATCTTCAAGACGGACGGCACGTTGTTCTTTCTTTCGGCAAAAACGACAGTGAACTGGACTACCTCCTGGTGACCAACCTGATCACCCGCAAAATTCGTGATGCCTGGGAGCAATCTACCAACAAGTTCCACAGTGGCCAGGGCAGGGAGCCGCGTCCATTGGTGGTCGTGGTAGAAGAAGCTCATAAATTGCTCAACCGTGAAATGGCCTCCCAAACTATCTTCAGCACCATTGCCAGAGAAATGCGCAAGAATTACGTCACTCTGCTGATCATCGATCAACGTCCATCGCAAATTTATGATGAAGTCATGTCCCAGTTGGGAACGCGTATTTCGGGTTCTCTCGGGGATGAAGACGATATCAATGCTGTGCTCTCTGGCTTGCCCGGTCGTTCCGGTCTGCGCGGCATGCTGGCAAAGCTGCAGCCAAAAGAAGAGGTCCTCATGCTAGGCTGGGGCGTGCCCATGCCCATCCCAATCCGCTCACGCCGATACGATCAGCAGTTCTGGATCGACCTTTTGGGCAAAGAGCACAAACCTCGCACGATGGATCAGGTCAACAGCCTGCTGGGGTTCGACGATGATCCCGATTAAACTGCGTCTGGAAGGGTTCACATCCTATCGCGAGCCGGTCGAGATCGATTTCACTGGCTTTGACCTGGCTTGCGTTTCCGGTCCTAACGGTGCCGGCAAATCATCATTGCTGGATGCCATAACCTACGCCCTCTACGGCAAGGCCCGCGTACAAAACGAAGCTATCATCAACACTGCCAGCAACACTGCTAATGTGACCCTCGATTTCGAGTATGAAAACCAGGTCTACCGCGTCATCCGCGTCAACACTCGCGGCAAATCTACCCAACTCGATTTCTTCATTCAGAATCCGGACGAGACACCAGAGAAAAGATGGAAATCGCTTACCGAACACACCGTGCGTGAGACTGACGCGAAAATCAGGAACACGCTGCGCCTGGATTACGACAGCTTCGTCAACGCATCCTTCTTCCTTCAGGGTAAGGCCGATTCTTTTGCCACCAAAAAACCGTCCGAGCGCAAAGAAATCCTCTCTGCTATCCTCGGTTTGGATCAATGGGAAGTTTTTCGCAAATCTGCCAATGAAAAAAACCGCCAGCTGCGCTCTGACGTAAAACTTCTCGAGCGCGACGTTGACAGCATCCAGCAGGAATTGGAGACCGAGGAACGCCAGCACCATGACCGTGACCTGCTTGAACGTGATTTGGCATTAGTGCGCCAGAAAATCAGCACACAACAGGCTCAGCTCGACAAACTGCGTGCTCAGGATCAAATGATTGCCAGTCAAACCCAACAGCTCGAAAGGCTCAAACTTCAACTCGAACGTTCTCACCAGTCCCTTGAGCGCAAGCAACAGCAGGCAGCCGAAAAGCAGTTAACGCTTGATGGTTACCAAGAGAAACTCGCCCAGGCCAGTCAAATTGAGAGCACTTACCAACAGTTGCTGACCGACCGAAAGACGCTGCAAACACTCGATCTGCTCAGCCAGCAATACTGGCCTCTGGAACGCCAGCGAGGACAATTAGAATCCCAGCTTGCCAGTCACCTCAAGTCACTCGAGCGTGAGATTCACACCCTCCAGGCAGAAGAACTTGAGTTACAGGCCGCATTGAAAGCTTCTGCCCAAAGCCGAATCAAGTTAAACAATCTGACGGACCAATTAGCTGGCTTCACCGTCTTGGCAGACGAAGGTCAATTGACCGCACAAATCCAGGAAATCACGCAACAAATTGAAGTGCTTGAAGGTGAGAACGGCAGGCTGAAAGCCCAAATGGATGAACTGGCTGTCCGAAAACACAAAGTGGAGGACGCGGCTGATTCTGTTTGCCCTATGTGCGGGCAGGACCTCTCCCCCCAACATCGCCAGGAAATTATCGCCGAGATCAACGACCAGGGTAAGCCTCTGGGAGATCAACATCGCGCCAACCGTGCCCAGACTGGTCAGCTCAAAGCCAGCAAAGTGGAGTTGGAAAACCAGCTTGCTCAGCTGCGCCTGCAAGAGGTGCGGCGCCTCAACCTTCAACGCGACCAGGCTTTGCTTCAGCAAGAACTGAACTCTCTTCAGGAACGTGAAAATATCTGGAAGGCTGGCAAAGCTGTCCGTCTGCTCCAGGCAAGTGCTGAACGAGATCAGCAGAGCTACTTACCTGAGGCGCGCAAGCAACTTGATCAGGTACGCGAGCAAATCACCACCCTGCCATACGACCAGGGCGTCCATGATCAATTACGTCTATCGGTCCAGGCTCAAGCCTCCGCCGAGCAGTCCTGGCAGGAGCTTAAGATCGCTGAGAACAGCTGTCTCTTACTCCAGTCTGAATTGGAATCTATACGCAGCGAAATCAAACACGAGCAAGAAAGCCTCCAGGAGATAGAAAACCGCTATCAGCTTGATAGCGCTGCCCTCGAGCAAGCTCGCGCTGAGGCTCAAGACAGTCACTTAGCCGAAGAGGAACTGGCCCGCCTTCGCGAGGAGCAAGATGTATGCAACCGCAAGCTGGGTGAAGCCGATCAGATTCTAGCCACCATTCAGACCCAACGCGAGCGTCAGCTTAGGCTGCGGACAGAGATTGAAGCCCTCAACGAGCAGATCCGCCAATATTCCAAGCTGGAAACTGCATTTGGGAAAGACGGCGTGCCCGCCATGCTGATCGATCAGGCCCTGCCTGAACTCGAAGACCAGGCCAACGAGCTCCTCGCCCGTCTTTCAAATTACAGTATGAGCGTTAAATTCGACACCCAACGCGCTTATAAAGACACCAAGCGCAAGGATATGATGGAAACGCTGGATATCCTGATTAGCGACGGCTCTGGTATACGCGATTATGAAACCTACTCCGGCGGCGAGGCTTTCCGTATTAATTTCGCTATCCGTCTGGCGCTCAGCCGCGTCCTTGCCCATCGGGCTGGCGCAAAATTGCAGACCCTTGTTATCGATGAGGGCTTTGGGAACCAGGATGCCCAAGGGCGTCAGCGTCTGATTGAAGCGATCAACACCGTCCGTCCGGACTTTGAGAAAATCCTCATCATCACTCACATCGAAGAATTGAAAGATTACTTCTCCAATCGCATCGAGGTCACCAAAACTCTGGCCGGCTCCCAGGCAGAAGTAATTTTGGGTTAACGGTCTAGGAAGGGTCGTTTTCTGGTGTGCCGTTGTCGGCATCCCACTGATAAACTTATTGCCTGGGTCTTCCATTTTTCTCTTACACAATCCCTTTTTACCGGAGCCAGCATGATAAAATGAATTTGTCATTAACCTGAGGGTTTTGATCTTAATAATCTATCTGCATTGCAATAAGTTTTGTCGGACCCTAAAGTGTATGATTTCATTTGAAAACATAGAACAGGAGCCCTTATGAGCCTTCATCCCCTTGCTGGCAAACCCGCCCCAATCGAATATCTCGCCAATATTCCCCGTCTTGTTTCTGCCTACTACACGCTGCACCC
>JBBAES010000148.1:0-4049 GCA_041655815.1 Anaerolineaceae bacterium | reverse complement strand
CTGTTGATTATGATGAAGATGCTGACCTTACCAAATACACAGCCCGCCTGCGCGTTGGAATGAAATTCTCCGATGGCGAACCTGTGACCATTGATGACGTAATCTTCACCTATTACACCTATTTGGATCCTACCTATTCTGGTTCTACATCCCTGGGTTCCTATAAAATCCTTGGCCTGAAGGACTATCAGACTCAGACCACCACCGAAGTCTTCGAAAAATACGACGCAATATTTGAAGACATCTACGCCGCTGGCATGGATTATGAAGTTTCAGATTCGGATGCCTGGACAGCGGAACACCAAGCATACGTTTGGGACGAACTGAAAGCAGCCGGAATGGCTGAAGCTCAAAGTATCGTTTCTTATGTCGATGCTAACTACCGCGACGCTTATTCCCAAGATTATCTTGGCTTCGATCCTGCTGTTGTTGCCGAAGACGAGGGCCTGCAAGTTGCTCTTGGTATGGTAATGTGGGGCTTTGGAGAAGTTGAAGATGGCGTCCTGACTGCTCCCTCCGGGGCAACTTTTGACCTGGTGGAAACTTTCCCGACCGTTGAAGACTATTACAACGAGATCCTGGCTGCCTACGACAACGATTACCGCGGAGCTTTCCCCTTCGAATCTGCCACTGGCACCGATGTGGCTTTAAATGTCAAGACTGCATTCATTGGCTATTTCGGTCCAATGGACGAATCCATGGGCGAAGGTGGTGTTCCTAACATCGCCGGCATCAAGAAGATTGATGACTATACCGTTGAAGTCACTGTTGAGGGCTACGAGGCTCCTGCCGTATACAGCATCCTTGGCGTCAATATCACTCCTCTGCACTACTATGGTGATAGAGAAAAATACGATTACGAAAATAATATGTTTGGCTTTGACTTTGGCGATCTGTCCAAACAACAAAGCCTGACCGCAACCCCGATGGGTGCTGGCGCTTACAAATTCGTCGAGTACAACAACCGTGTTGTTTTCTTCGAAGCCAACGAAAACTACTATCGTGGCTGCCCCAAGATTCGCGAGATCCAATTCCGCGAAACCTTATCGGCTGAAGTGGTTACCGCTCTGACCTCTGGTGTCGCTGACGCTGGCGAAATGAGCTACAACCAAACTCGCTTCGAAGAAGTTATGGAAGCTAATGCTAACGGCGAAATGACTGGTCCTGTGATCACATCCAGCCTGGTTGACAACCTGGGTTACGGTTACGTTGGAATCAACGCCTCCACCGTCAAAATTGGTGAAGACCCCGCTTCCGATGCATCCAAGAATCTGCGCCGCGCTCTTGCAACCGTTCTGGCTGTTTACCGCGATGTCGCGATTGACAGTTACTACGGCGAAGGCGCCGCTGTTATCAACTACCCAATTTCCAACACTTCCTGGGCTGCACCTCAGCCGACTGACGAAGGCTACCAAGTTGCATTCTCTGTGGATGTTGATGGTAACCCCATTTACACCGCCGAAATGACTCCGGAAGAAAGATATGTCGAAGCCGAAAAGGCTGCCGCTGGCTTCCTTGAAGCTGCTGGTTACACTGTTGTTGACGGTGTTGTTACTGAAGCTGCTGAAGGCGGAAAACTTACCTATGAAATTATCGTCCCTGGTGGCGGTACTGGTGACCATCCTGCTTTCGCAATTCTGACTGGTGCACGTGACTCCCTAAGCAACATCGGCATGGAACTCAAGATTAATGACCCCGCCGACGCCAACATCCTTTGGGATGCCCTGGATTCCGGCGAACAAGAACTCTGGACTGCAGCTTGGGGCTCCACGATCGATCCTGATATGTACCAGGTCTATCACAGCTCTAACATTGTCGGTCTGGAAGGCTCAACAGAGTCCAACCACTATCACATCCAGGATCAGGAACTTGATGATCTGATCATGGAAGCTCGACTTAGTGATGATCAGGCTTTCCGTAAAGCAATTTACAAACAGGCCTTGGATCGCATCATTGATTGGGCTGTCGAAATCCCGACTTACCAGCGCAAGAACGTTATCATCTTCAGCACCGAACGCGTCAACATTGACAGTTTGACCCCCGATATCACCACTTTCTGGGGCTGGATGAATGACATCGAACTGGTTGAGATGAATTAGCCCGTGAACTATAACGGGTAATAAAAATAATGAAAATAATGAGCCCACCCCAATGGGTGGGCTCATTACGTCACTCAGCCCAGATGCCATTCTTTACCTAAATAGTAGATTGAGAGAGCACTAATGAAAAGTTTCATAATAAGGAGAGTCATCTTAGGTCTCTTTATCACCTTTTTTGGGGCAATGCTTTCTTATACGGTTATCCGTAGTTTGCCCACATCTTATGTACAATCTATTGCCAGACAACGTGCTTCTAATCCACTCAGCACGAAATCGTATCAAGAGTGGTTGGCGGAATTGAACCAGGTCTATGGCCTGGACAAAGGAATTATCCCTGGCTTCTTCGGTTGGATGGGCAACGCCCTCCGAGGTAATTTCGGCGATTCCTGGCATTATGGCATCCCTGTGACAGAGAAGTTTTCGCAAGTCATTTGGGTTTCGATGATTTTGAATGTCATAACGGCCTTAGTACAATTTTTTATAGCAATACCATTAGGCATCCTGGCGGCCAGGAAGCAATATAGCCGAACGGATTATGCGATAACATTATTCGCGTTAATGGGAATTTCTCTACCCACATTCTTCCTCGCGACATTGCTCAAGTATGCTTTCGCGATCAAGTTACAGTGGTTTGATCTCTACGGTCTGACTGGGCGTTTTCACACCACTATGACCCCCTTCCAGCAAGCAGCAGATATTGCTTACCATCTTGTGCTGCCTGTTATCACCCTGATGATGCTTAGTATCGGGGGTTTGATGCGCTACACGCGTACCAATATGCTGGAAGTATTAAATTCAGATTATATCCGGACTGCACGCGCTAAAGGTTTGCCTGAAAACGTTGTGATTAATAAGCACGCCTTCCGAAATACATTAATACCCCTGGTTACATCTCTGAGCGGTATATTGCCTGGTATGTTTACCGGTGCAATGATCACAGAAACCCTTTACCAGATCCCGGGGATTGGATATATTTCCTACCAGGCAATTATTCGCGGTGACATTCCGTTTGCTATGTTTTACATGGTATTTTTAATTTTACTAACCCAAGTCAGCATTTTAACGGCTGATATCCTCTATGCTGTTGTAGACCCCAGAATCAGGGTCAATTAGGCGGTGGAAGATGAGTGAACTAGAAGCAACCAATTTTCCGAACGAACCCACCCAGAATCAAACGCCCCCTAACCAGGGAATGGCTTTGGATGACGCCCGTCGTGTTAAGACACTTTCTCCTGGCATGCTGGTATTCAAACGATTTATCCGTAACAAACTGGCTGTGATCGGTATAATCATCCTCTTGTTAATGTTTATATTTTCGTTTTTAGGGCCTATATTATCACCCTATACCCAGACACAGGTTTTTTACAAAAAAGGATCGATTAGCAAAGACTACGCCGGGGCGATTTATAATACTGATTTGCGATATTCTGTAAAAGAAGGTGAAACTTTCGGCGGTGCAGAACAAGCGAGGTTCCTTCTTTCTCTGGGTAAAAACGAACCCCAATTCGCATCAGGTGGTAACAATTTCGCCTATATTGAAGAAGGCGAAGACTTTTACAGGATTGTCCAACTCGAAAAGTTTGCTGAAGCTATCATGGGAAGAGTTAATCCTTTGCCTGGAAACACTCTGCCTTTAGGGTTTGCGGAGGCTTTTAAGCAAGCTCTGGACGCGGATGAGATGTCGTTTGATTTCCAAGGAACGACCTATATTTTGACCCAAGATCGCAAAGCAACTCAAATCTCGACGCAAAGAAGTATTGCGATTGGCAGCTATTCAATTATTGACGCTTATAAAGAAGAAAACAACCCCGAGATGAACTCCTATGAATTCCGCCTGAACAGTCAGCTGGCCAGCATAAATGATGAGGAGTCCTTTACCGCAAATGGCAAAGAATATCTGATGGTTGAAAGTGAAGGTCAGGTCACGATTCTAGATGACCAGGGGGAACC
>JBBAES010000147.1:0-4050 GCA_041655815.1 Anaerolineaceae bacterium | reverse complement strand
CTGCCCCCGGTGCTCAAGACGATCGCAAGCGAAAACGTTGGCTTTGAAGAGCTGGTTGCCCAGGTCCTCAACCATCGGGATTTCTTAAAGCGTACCGGAAAGTGGCAGTTGAAAGAAGCCTGGACCCTGCAGGAAATACTTAGAAAGCGAATCGCAGGTGCCTTAGAGCGCGACTTTTTTCAACAACTTCCAGAAGGCCTGCTCGACACCATTATGGCAGAGGTGGTTATCCGGAAAGTGTCTCCCACAAGCGCAGTCGAAAAATTATTGTCGTATAATCAAAACCGCTAAAGTTCTCATAAATCGGAGTAATTAATGGAAAGAACAATGATCAAAGACCTGAAGGGTAAAATTGACCAGCAGGTCACCCTAAAATGCTGGCTGCAAACCCTGCGGGACCAAAAAAGCATGCAGTTTCTGGTAGTACGCGATAAAACTGGTCTCGCCCAGGTCGCTCACTGGAAAAAAGGCAACCTCGAACTGGCCGAGCTCATTTCTTCTCTTGGCACTGAATCTGCCCTGACCGTAACCGGCAAAGTGGTGGAAAACGAAGTGGTCAAACTTGGCGGAATTGAAATTCAACTCGAATCGATCGTTGTCGAAAACAACGCGGAGCTACCCCTACCGTTTGAACCTTTCAGTGATACCCTGCCGGACCAGGATTACCGCCTGGACTGGCGTTACCTCGACCTGAGGCGTGAACGCAACCGACTTATTTTTGAGATCCAGACCACACTTGAGCAAGCCATGCGGGAGTATTGGCTGGCAAATGACTTCATCGAGATCCATTCACCCAAGATCATGGGCACGCCCAGCGAAAGCGGAGCAGAGCTCTTCAAAGTGGATTATTTCGATCGGACCGCCTACCTGGCGCAATCCCCTCAGTTCTATAAGCAAATGGCGCAGGCGGCAGGTTTTGAGCGCATTTTTGAGATCGGTCCCGTCTTTCGGGCTGACCCATCTTTTACCTCCAGGCACATGACCGAGTTCACCGGCATAGATTTCGAAATGTCCTGGATTGAAAGCCATGAAGACGTGATGACCTTTGCAGAAAACTGGCTTGCCCATGCTTACGAAATAGTCAAGCAAAAGCATGGCGATACCATCCAGGAGCATTTCGGACTTGAGCTTGAAGTTCCGCAAACACCATTCCCTCGTATGACCATGACTGATGCCTATAAAATTCTTAAGAGCATGGATTACAAGCTTCCTCCCGAGAAAAAAGGCGACCTTGATCCCGGAGCTGAGCGAGCCTTAGGGGACTATGTCAGGAAGGAATACGGCAACGACTTTGTTTACGTGACCGACTGGCCCTTCAGCGTGCGCCCCTTCTACCATATGCTGCACGAGGACAACCCCAGCCTGACCAAAAGTTTTGACCTGTTAGGTAAAGGTCTCGAAATCACGACCGGCGCCCAGCGTGAACACCGCTATGATGTGCTTGCCAGGCAAGCGCTGGATAAAGGCTTGGCATTGGAACCGATTCAAACTTACCTGAATTACTTCCGCTACGGATGCCCTCCCCACGGAGGTCTTGGAATGGGCTTAAACCGCCTGTTGATGGTCATGCTCAACCTGCCGTCCATTCGTGAGGCTGTCTTCCTTTTCAGAGGTCCCAACCGACTGGAGCCTTAGGAGAAAGCATGCCGATTTTGTACGCCGAGAGAATCCGTCTGCGCGCTTCCGAACGCGAAGATATTCCTCTCTTTTTGAAATGGGTAAACGACCCTGATGTCTGTGAGAACCTGGAACAAACCACGGTTCTGAATCGCGTCCATGAGGAAGCCTGGTTTGAGAACGTATCCAAAGGTCCCAGTGAAGAATTGCCGTTAGTAATCGAGGTTCGCCAGGAAACGGAAAATGCTGAAGGCAACGGATGGGTGGCAATCGGAAACATCGCTTTGATCGACATTCACCAGGTGAACCGCTCTGCTGAAATCGGGATCATGATTGGTGAAAAGAATTATTGGGACCGCGGCTTCGGCACGGAGGCGATGCGCCGCATGTGCCAGTATGGTTTTGATGAATTAAACCTGCATCGCATCTTTTTGCGAGTGTTTGAAGGAAACCAACGAGGAATAAAAGCCTATCAGAAAGCTGGCTTTGTTTACGAAGGCACCATGCGCCAGGCACGTTATCATCTCGGCCGGTACTGGGATGT
This sequence comes from Anaerolineaceae bacterium, assembly GCA_041655815.1. Lineage (GTDB taxonomy): Bacteria > Chloroflexota > Anaerolineae > Anaerolineales > Anaerolineaceae > Mesolinea. The sequence continues at coordinate 1,889 of JBBAES010000147.1, read as the reverse complement.
CGATTTCATGGGGATCATCAAATCAGAATGGACTGCAAATCCACAGGAGGATGTTGTTTAATATGACCATAATTAAAAGACCAACTAATTCACTTTATGGGGATATTCGCTTGTTCGCGGGAACCGCATCACCTGATCTGGCGCAAGAAATTGCAGATTATCTCGGATTGGAACTATGTGGCGTGGATATTCACCAGTTCGCCAACGAAAATCTCTTTGTGAAATTGCATGCCTCCGTTCGGGGTCAGGATTGCTATGTCATTCAAACCACTTCCTCTCCCGTACACCGAAACCTGATGGAACTGCTGATCATGGCGCAGACGTTGATGCTTGATTCAGCCGGACGCATCACTCTTGTCTTCCCCTATATGTGCTACGGACGCTCAGACCGCAAAGACCAGCCTCGCGTGCCAATCACCGCGAAACTGGTGGCCCAGATGATGGTTGTGGCCGGCGCTGACCGCTACATGACCATGGATATGCACGCTGGTCAGATCCAGGGTTTTTTCGACATTCCTGGAGACGTGCTCTCGGCCTATCACATCCTGAAACCTTACCTGAAAAAATGTATCACCAAAATGACCAACCCGGTCTTGTTGACGGCTGACCTCGGTTTTGCCAAACACGGACGGCGCTACGCCATGGCATTGAATATTCCTCTGGCCTTCGTCGAAAAACGGCGTACGGACAACGAAGACCACCCGGAAGCCCTCAATCTGATTGGTGATGTGCGCGGCCGGGATGTGTTGATTATTGATGACGAAATCGACACCGGCGGTTCGATTTGCGAAGCTGTTGGCGAAGCCAAAGCCAATGGCGCCCACGATATTTATGTGGTCTTTATCCACCCAGTATTATCATCTGACGCAGCCGAACGATTGGCTGCCCTGCCTGTCAAACACTTTGTCACCACCAACACGATTCCGATCTCGGATGAGAAGCTGAAACTATTTGGCAATCGCTTGACTATTCTCAGTGTCGGACCTCTTTTGGGCGAGGTAATCAAAAGGGCTAACGAAGGTACAAGTGTCGGAGCCATGTTTAACGAGTAAGATTGGTCAATGCCTGAATTACCCGAAGTTGAAACGATCCGGCAGCGCCTGATCAAGGGCTTTGACAAAGCTCCTTCTATTTTGAATCAAACCATTCGTCAGGTCAGGCTGTTCTGGCCGGGCACTGTTTCTGTGCCTGATCCCGCAATTTTCACCGCCTTCCTGCCTGGTCAGAAGGTTCTCAGCGTTGACCGCAGAGCAAAGTTTTTGATTCTCACCCTGAGCGATGCCTATCTGGTGGTTCACCTCAGAATGAGCGGAGACCTCTATCTCGAGCCCCAGGATGACCTCGCCTCAGCCGCTTTCCGTGATAGCAAGCATGACCGCCTGTGGTTGGAGTTAAACTCTGACTGGCGCCTGGTGTTCAACGACGTACGGAAATTTGGACGGGTCTGGTTGTTGCCCGACACCAGCGCCCTCTTGGCGAAACTGGGTCCTGAGCCATTTGACAGTCAGCTGACACCGGCCGTTTTCTTTGAAATGCTCAAAAAACGGTCCAGGCAGTTGAAACCATTGCTGCTGGACCAGAGCTTTATAGCCGGTCTCGGCAACATTTATTCAGACGAAGCGCTCTTTAGAGCCAAACTGCACCCATTGCGCAGAAGTGACAGTCTTAACAAGGCCGAAGCAACTAAACTGCTTGAGTCGATCCGCTTTGTACTCAATAAGGGGATTGATCAGAAAGGGGCGAGTATCGATTGGGTCTATCGGGGCGGTGATTTTCAAAACTACTTTCAGGTCTATCAACAGGAAGGCAACCCCTGCCCAAGATGTGGACAGCCCATTAAAAAAACAAAAGTGGGGCAACGAGGCACCCACTTTTGTCCGGTCTGTCAA
>JBBAES010000146.1:0-4073 GCA_041655815.1 Anaerolineaceae bacterium | reverse complement strand
CGGAGTTTTGGGAGTCTCCGGTGGTGATGTAGAGCAATCCGTCCGGTCCGAATTCGATCCTTCCGCCATCATGATTGTTGGACCCGGGAATCTGATCGAAAATGACCGTGCTTTCAGACAGTTTGCCATCGTCGAAACGGTGGCGTTCAACGCGGTTGAGCAGCCCATCTGGCGTCTCGTAAGTCAGGTAGAGGTAAAGCCACTGGTTTTGCTCGAAGTCTGGGTGCAGCGCCAGTCCGAGCAATCCGCTCTCACTGCGCTCATACACATCTGTGATGGGGATGCGCACGTACTCGGCCCCTCCAATCACCACGAGGGTGCCGGGGCGTTCCGTGACCAGCAACTTGCCATCAGGCAGAAAGGCGATCTCCCAGGGAGTCTCCAGATTTTGAGCCGCGATCGAGATTGGCTCAGGGACGACGGTGGGCTCAGCCAAAATAGTTGTCTCTTCGGGCGTATTTGTCAGAGCAGGTTCGTTTGATGGTCGCGTTACAGTTGCCACAGGGATAACTGGCAGCATGCTGTCGGGTTCCCCTGGCGATACTTCGCGGCCGCAGGCAGCGAGCGTGCCTAACAGCAGGATTGAAAGTAAAATAATCGTCTTTTTCATAAATAAATGTTACCAAGTCCATCTGCGACAGCAAAATTTTTGCTCAACCTGGCTTTGGCCGTGGCGGGTAGATTGAGATAAATTAAAATAACTTTATTTGTACAAGGATGGTCAAGATAAAATCTGCTGATATACTAATTAGAAATTTTTTGAGGGACCTGAATTATGGAAGGTAAATCTGATCTGGGGCAAGGCCCACAAACTGGCTCAAACTGGCTGGCGAATTTTTTGCCCATGTTTATCGGGCAGATGCTTTCACTGTTGGGCAGCAGCCTGGTCCAGTTCGCTTTAGTTTGGTATGTGACCAAGGAGACCGGCTCAGCCGCAGTCCTGGCGACAGCCACCACCGCCGCGCTGATTCCGAACATCTTGCTGGGGCCGTTTGTCGGAGCCTTGGTAGACCGCTGGAATCGCAAACGCGTCATGATTTTTGCCGACCTGATCGTTGCCTTGGCAACGGCGGTGCTGGCAATCTTGTTTGCGTTGAATCTGGACCAAATCTGGCATATTTACTCGATACTTTTCATCCGCTCATCGGCTGGCATCTTCCAAAGCCCGGCAAAAACAGCCTCTGTCAGCCTGATGGTGCCCAAAACGCAACTCGGACGCCTGGGAGGCATCAACCAGGCAGTGCAGGGTCTGATAGACACTTTCTCGCCAGCGCTTGGCGCGCTGCTTATGGAGCTTTTACCTATCCAGGGAGTTCTTTCAGTTGATATCATCACCGCTGCGATAGCGATTTTCCTCCTGCTTTTCTTTGTCAAGGTACCCCAACCAGCCACATCGGCAATCAGGCAGGTTGTTACGCCCAAATCATTGCTTGCCGATGTTAACTCTGGCTTCAAATATATTTTCGCCTGGCCGGGACTTTTAAGCCTGATGCTGCTCGCCAGCGGTTTGAATATGGTTATCGCCCCGTCAGGTAACCTTATGCCCCTGTTGGTGACCGAATTTTTCCAGAAAGGCGCCCAGGAGTTAGCCTGGCTGCAAGCCGCTCTGGGAGTCGGCGCCATATTCGGAGGTGTTCTGCTGGGTGTCTGGGGTGGCTTCAGACGGAAGGTGATCACGGTGTTGATCGGTATTTTTGGGATCAGCCTGGGAATTATGGGGATCGGGTTGATTCCCCCCAGCGCATACAACAGCGCCATCATTCTGTCGGTGTTGGTCGGTCTGATGGGCTCCCTGGCCAACGGTTCTCTGGGACCTCTGCTGCAAACGAAGGTCCCCCCAGAGATGCAGGGTCGCATTTTCACAATCCTCTCCAGTATGGTTTTGGGCATGATGCCGATTGGATTGTTCCTGAGCGCTCCAATTGCAGACCACTTTGGAGTACAGACTGCTTATTTGTTTGGTGGGATTTTGGGTGTCTCGATGGCGATATTTGGTTTAATGAATAAGCGCCTGGTTACGATCGATGACCAACTGCCGGGCGGGCAGCCTATTGAGCCTCTGAAACATGCGGACATCGAGAAGGAAAACCCCGAGATTTAATCTGTGGGCAGGCCAAGTTGGGCTTCTGCAAGGTAAGTCGCCAGCATGCTGGTGGAAGCCAGAATGGCATTGGTGCCGGCTTTGCGTAATTCTTCTTCCCTTCCAAAACCACACAACACAGATAAAGATTGAGCTCCAGCAGCTTTGGCTGCGCGCACGTCAGTCGCCGTATCGCCAATCATGAGGCAGTCATCGATTTCAACTTCAAGTTGCTCTGCCGCGTATAACAACGGGTCGGGGAATGGTTTGGTGCGCTTGCAGGTCTGTGAACTGACCACGATCGGGAAAAACGGCTCGAGCAGGTTGACTTGCAGAAAGCGCCGGGTAGTAATTTCGTTCCTGGCAGTCACGATCGCGAATGGATAACGAGAAGCGAGTGCCTCGAGCATTGGCAGAATACCGGGGATCAGCGGATAGTGACGCGCCAATAATTCGCGACCGCTGGCACGCCTGTCAAGCGTGGCAGCGATCAGATGGTCAAGCCCCAGTCGATCGGCAACTTCAAGCAGCCAGTTTCCCGGGCCTTCCGCGGCGTGGACAAACCAGCGGGAAAACAATTTCAATTTGTCTTCTTCGATCAAGCCGCTCAGAAACTGGAGATGGCTAAAAACTCGCTCCACCAGGCGGTCATCACTGTCAGACAGGGTGCCATCGACATCAAAAATCAATGCGCGGACACGGGAAACGTCCAGCGGCTGGGTTTTGATGACTGCCGGACTGCTATTCATTTATCACAGCCTGGATTGCCATGAGCGTTTCAAGGTTTTGGGTAATGATCCAGGTGAAACTGGTGTCACTGGTTTGAACCAGGCTGCTGAAGTAATGGTCGCCTTCCCATATACCATCTGACTGCAGGGCTCCGAACCGCAGGTCAGCGTAGCTGCTAAAGGCTTCCAGCGCCTCAGCCGCATCGGCAGGAGTATCCCAGTTGTAAGAAACCACCGCGGCATACTGGTCTCTCGAGGGGTCTTTCATCTGCAGATAGGCGTCGCCGCCCCAACCCATGGCGGCCTCAATAGCCAGGGTTTCGTACAGGCGGAAGCCCGGTTCATAGCCCCAGGCCAGGATCAGGTAGGTAAACCACTGTCCGACCACATCTTCGACCACGGTTTCCCATTGCCCGCCCAGAACGGCGGCAAAATCAGGCAAGGTCGGATTGTTGGGCAGGTCATCCGGATAGGCAGCAGGGTTGATGATTTGCTCGGTCGAGAGCGGTTGGCGGTCTTCAAAAGCATGGTTGATAGCCTCATATCCGCCCCGCGTGTAAAGCTGCTGGACGAACTGCTGACCATAAATATAAGGGAACATCAAATCTTCGCGCAGGTATGCCGGGGCAGAGTCGAGCACCGGACTTTGGTAGCCGATAGCGAAAGCCTGTAAATCCTTAAGGTCCTGCTGGGTGCCGTAAGTTTGAAACCAGAGGCTCTCGCTGAGCTGGGCATCGCCTTCGATCAGCGCCTGCAGGGCGGCACAGCGTTCCGAGTCTTGCCGGCAGGACTGGGGATTGTAGTTGAGCTTTTGGTCGAAATGAAAATTCCCATCCTGGAGAGCGTGGACGAATTCATGCGCGTAGGTGGCGCGTTCCATGCCGCCGAAGCCGCTGTCGCTGATTACAAACATAGCTTTTTCTTGCTGGTCATAAAAGCCACCGACTTGCTCGGTGTACAAGTCTTCATAAAAAACTTTCAAGTCAAAATCCAGGGGAAGCAGCCCAAACATGTGCATGCGCATCAGATCGTCCTGCATGGCATCCGGTCCTCCCTCTCCGAGCTCTTTTTCCAATTCATCCCGCATGCGTTGACGCAGTTCCTGGCTGGTCATCAGTTGTCTGGATCCAATACTTTCGAGACTCAGACCACGTATCTGACTGACTTGGTTTTCGATCAAATCCATCTCAACCATAATAGCTGGGTCCAGACTGGTTTCGGTGGATGGTAGGGTATTGTTTGGCTCGGCAGACGCGTTGGTCGCA
>JBBAES010000145.1:0-4107 GCA_041655815.1 Anaerolineaceae bacterium | reverse complement strand
CTTTCTTTCCTTGCCTCCTAAAGTGACAGCTGTTTTGCGTGTGCTCGTAATTGCAGTTTTGGCAATCCAGGCAGCCATGTGTGCAGAAAAATTTATTGTCCTGTTTGCTACCCGTGAGCTCAAGAGTATTTCCGGGGATGACCTGTCCAGGCGTTCTTCAATCCGTGGCATTGTCATTGCCGCACGAGTATTGCTGTGGACAATTGTTGCCCTGATCATACTCGAGAGCATCCCCAGCTTCAATATTGTCAGTATCATCACCAGTCTCGGTCTGAGTGGCATCGCAATAGGTCTGGCTGCGCAGAGCTTTGTGAAAGACATGCTTTCCAGCCTGACGATTCGTTTGGATAAGCCTTTTGAAATTGGCGACTCCGTCAAATGTGGAGAGATCTCCGGTACAGTTGAGAAGATTGCCCTGAGTTCAACCACGCTCCGCAGCATCAATGGCGAAGCTGTGAGGATTTCCAACTCAAAAATTATTGACTCTCCAGTACAAAATTATTCCCGTATGGAAGACCGCTTCCAGGTGTTATCAATTCTCCTGGCGCCAGACACGCCTCCTGCTAAAATCAGAGCCCTGCCCGGGATGGTTGAGGAAGTCTTAAATCAAATCGATCTGGTCTCATTCAACCGCTGTCGCCTGAAGGGCTTCAACCCCGCCTCATTAGACCTTGAAGTCGCATACACGGTAACCACACCCAATTTCAACGATTTTGTGGCCGCCAGCCATGCGGTCAACCTTGCTCTTTTAGACCTACTTGAGCAAAACGACATTCGTCGGGCATTACCGGTGGTTTCCTTACAAGGTAATAACCCGTAGATATGGCTTCAGACACTTCTGTTTCCCACAATAGCCCGATTCCGCTCGCCTTACAAACGATCGGTTTGAGCAAGAAATTCAAGGGATTTCAGGCTCTTTTCCCAGTTGACCTGAGCATAAAAGCCGGTGAGTTGGTAGTCCTGCATGGTCAAAACGGTTCCGGCAAAACCACCCTGCTCAACTGCATCAGTTACTTCATCCCGCCCACAACCGGGCAGGTTAAGGTCTGCGGATTCGACATGCGTGAAAACGAGCAGGCAGCCCGACAGCATCTCGCCTTCGTTCCGGATGTCCCTCGTTTTTATCTGGAGTTATCCGCCTGGGAACATCTGCGCTTTATCGCCGCTGCTAACAACTCTTTGGAAGGTTTTGAGGCCCGAGCTGAACAGTTGTTGAAAGATTTCGGTCTCTGGCATGTCCGCGAGCACTTCCCCCATAACTACTCCCGAGGAATGCGCCTCAAACTCGGTCTTTTACTCGGTCTTATCCGCCCATCCAGTCTCCTTTTGCTGGACGAACCTACCTCTGCCCTTGATACCCAGGGCACCAAACTGTTGATCGAAGAATTGAAACTACGAAAGGCTGACGGGGCTGCTATTTTACTCAGCTCCCATGACCCCAATTTACGCGATTTGATCGCCGACCGTGTACTGGAGCTTACCGAGGGACATTTGATCGAGTCTTCCCCTACTACAGGCGCATCATGAAGAATCAACCCCGCCAGGCAGTCGGCTTCCTGCGCGGACGCCAGGAGCGGTCCGACTTGCGTTATTGGCTGGCTTTAGTCAGCTACGACCCCGAAGAGAAAACCGTATCAAACAAATTCTACCTGCTCTACCTGGTGATTTTCTTCACCATCTGGTTTTTTCTGGTGCTGGTTTATTTTGCCCAGGCCTTTTTAGGTCTTTTCCGTCTGGTCGAGCCAATGCCAGCCTCGACAGTTTCGTCCCTCCTTCTGATGATCACTTTTGCCAGTTTTGGCTTGTATCTCATCATCAAAACAACCTGGCGTTCACCGCTAATTTTCTCGGAAGAACACCGTTATTTGCTCTGCCAACAACCATTTCCTCCACGCACGATAGTGTTTAGATGGTGGCAGCAACCCTGGCTCCAAAACCTGTTGCTTTTCGTGCTTATTTGCCTGATGCTTGGCTTCACATTCGGGGAAGCCTCTTTTCCCAGCCAAGAAATGTCCAGTTACTTCTTCCTCTATGTCTGGTATGGTTTGCGCGTCGCTTTGCTTGCGCTTCCTTTTCATCTGGCGATTTTCATTACCACCTGGTCTGCAGGTTTGTTCGCTTTAGAGCACCGCGGAAAATTTCTGGCTTATCTCCCCTCTCTTCTTCTGGTCCTGTTAGCAATTTCTGGCCTGACACTAATCATTCAGCCTTCCTTTTTTGGGGTGCTTCCCACCAGTCTTCTGGGGCTCTCAAGCTTTCTTTCGAACCTGCTCCTGTCATTCTTCGGGCAGGGAAGTTACAGTATTTTTCAAACATTTCTGCTTGGGCTCAGCCTTGTGGGTCTCAGTTTTCTGCTACTCTGGCTGGCATCTAAAAGGTTCAGCCCTTCGAAGGCCGCCCAGGAAACCGAAATTGCGGCCAAAATCGCAGGTTTTATGAAGTACGGTCAGGTTGCAGCGATCAGGACCATGCGCAAGAAACAGCATCTCGGTTTGGGTAGGAGCAGCCGTTTTTCACCAGATTGGCAGGAAGACCAGGCCTTCTTCTGGAAGGGAATCTTGCAATATCGCCGGAGTTTTGGCCTGCGGGAAATCTGGCGGCTGTTTGTGAGCTTGCTTTTTGTGATCAGTATCAACCTCACCGGCAATAATCCTGCTGGATGGATTGGCTTGATCAGTTGGGTCTGGTTATTGAACGGTCCTTTGACGGAGTTGCTGGGTGAGGATCTTTCTCTTTGGCAGCTTACACGACAACTTCCTATCCCTGCTGCAAAATGGGCTCTGGCAAGCCTGCTGATTCCGCTTTTTCCGGTGCTTGTGGTCGCCATGGTTGGGCAAGTCTTTAGTCTGGCTTATCTTCCGGTCGCCGAATGGACTCTTTTGTTTACCATCCCCCTGGGGTTGCTCAGCGCCGCACTTCAACTGGGTCAGGATCTGGTTCGAAAAAATCGCCCTGAACTCCTGGCAGGCGGTTCGGTTCAGAGCTCGGGCTTGCGAGGGCTGGTGATGGCAATTTTTTGCCTGCTTTTGCCCCAGGTTGCCTTGAAAATCCCCTTACCGACAGTCAATTGGATCATAACGCTGGCTATCGCAGTCTTGTTGCTCCTGGTAAGTTATACTGGCTTCCTGCGTCAAATCAGGAATCTCACTGCTGAGGCCAAGCCTTCTTTTATTTCACTCTTCTCAGCCTGAGTTGTTTACAGCTCCGCTGCCTGTCGCTGCAGTTCTTTTTCTTCGGGTGTTTCGGCTTCAATGGTTATGCCATGTGGTCTTGATTTACCGTCATCACCAATGTAGATAAAGGTGATAAATCCATCCACGGTCTTTTCACCATTAGTGGTCGCCTTGATATAAGCGATCACACGGGACCTGCCTGTCGCCACGATTTTGCTGTCGTAGCGAACCACCTCGCCCGGATCAACCGGACGGGTAAAGGTCATCCCATGAATTTTCAAACAGAGCACATATTCCGGCGGCAGCAGATTGGCGGCCGCTATGAACCCCGCCTCGACCAGCCATTCTGCCCCTCTGCCGGCATAGAGGGTGCGATGATGATTCAGGTCCTCACCTTTTACCAGGTGGTGGATCGTTAAAGTCTGCATTTTCATGGGCACCTCATTCTGTCAACAACCTTAAATTGTCAAAGGCAACTTTGAAACCTGATATCTCAAAGGTGCCAGCCATCATCCCGACCCCTCCGGGTTGAAAATCGGGGTCACTCACGCTCGCCAGGACGGTTCCGTTAAGTGCCAGGATCAAGCCCTGACTGCCGCACTGCGCGCTGAGCCTGAAGGGCCCGCCGCCGGCAACTTCCTGCGAGTATGACCAATCCGTCAGAAAGCTCACTTCCTGCCCTGACTGCTTCCAGATAGTATAATAACCATCCTCGCTTATTTCGAGGATGTAAAAATTTTCATTGTCCACCAGCCCACAGATGAAGCCAAAGTCTGCGTCCCCGACCGAGTCCACCACCCTCACATCGGCTTCGATCACAATTGGATCATACAGGTATTCCTGGTCAGACCAAATGATAATCATCGGCTCTTCTACTCCAATCACAAATTCGCCATGCTCATAATCGGTCCCGCCCTCCCTATCCGAAAAGACA
>JBBAES010000144.1:0-4115 GCA_041655815.1 Anaerolineaceae bacterium | reverse complement strand
TGAATAAATCTGAGAGAGGTCTTTTTCATTGTACCCAAGATCCTGGAGGAAGGGGGTCAGTTTTTGCAAATCAGCGATGCTGTCAATTTCATGCGGCACGTGTTCGAGCCCAATTCCTCCGTCAAAGTCGCTGCCGATGCCGACGTGGGCGCAATCGCCGGCAATCTGGCAGATGTAATCGATCTGCTCGGCAAGCAGCCGCAGCGAGACGCTTGCTCTGCCTCCGTCAGCTCGCCAATCCCAATTCAGAAAAGCATTCATGGGAACAACCCCAATGACATCCTCCCGCGCGATCAATGCCTGAATTACCTGATCAGAAAGCAAGCGGTTGCTGTTGTAGCCCTTAACGAGCGCCGAAGCGTTGGCGTGGCTGGCGATGAGCAGGCCAGGATATGAATCTATGCATTCCAGGGCGGCAGGCTCATCCATGTGGGAGATATCGAGGATAAAGCCTGTCTGGGCCATCTCCCGAATCAGACCGCGCCCTAAGTCTGTCAGGGGTCCGGGCTCACGGGTGCCACCGCAAAATTGATTGCCAGCCCAGGCGAGACCGATGGAACGCAGACCGGTCTGCCACCAGAGCGGCAACTCGTCAAAATCGGTTATGCCTTCCGCACCTTCCATAGTTGGGATGAGCCCAACCGGCAGGTATTCTTCAGGTTCGGGGTCAGCCGGCTGCTGTGCCCATTCGCGCAGGTGTTGGTCCAGGTCACTTTTTGTGCCTATCAAACGGAATGAGCGCGGCTTTTCTTCAACCAGGCGGTGGTAGAGCCGCAACTGCTTCCAGTAGACCTGGTTTGCCTCCTCTGGGGAGCGGTAAGACTGTTGGTTTGGATAGTGTTCTTTTTCCAAACGAGCGGGGGAGGCAAAGAGCGTGGCAAGCACTACTGCAACTTTACCGAGGTTGTATTGCGGCCACCCTAAAAGGGATTGGGAAGTGAGCCCGGGGATGTTTCGATTTAATTCATCCTGGCGGGTCTGGTAGACTGATCGGGTGTAATCCCTCCCGAAAGAGAGCAGATTGTAGGCGATATCTTGGTGGGCATCAATTATCAAGTTCATGTTAATTAAAAAGCGTCGGAGGGTCTCCCACTCCGACGCGATTGTTTGATGAGATTTACTCTACATCGTCCGCTTGGGATTCTGTAGTTTCCTCTTCTGGCTCTTCGACGATTTCTTCAATTGTCTCGGCCACTGTTTCTACAGCAGTTTCGACGGCTTCTACAACTGGGTCGACCACAGCTTCTTTTACTGTTTCGACAGCTTCTTCAACCCATTCGGCCACGGTTTCGGCAGCTTCTTCCGCAGTTTCAACCGCATCTTCGACCGGCTCAGCCGCAGTTTCTTCCAGGGTTTCGGCAGCTTCTTCTGCAGTTTCAACCGCATCTTCGACCGGCTCAGCCACAGTTTCCTCAACGGTTTCGGCAGCTTCTTCAACCGGCTCGGCCACAGTTTCTTCTTCAGTTTCGACAACTTCTTCGACCGGTTCGGCCACAGTTTCTTCTGCAGTTTCGACAACTTCTTCGACCGGTTCGGCCACAGTTTCTTCCACGATTTCAACCGCATCTTCAACCGTGGTTTCCACGATTTCTTCAGCAGGTTGCTCCAGCGAAATTTCGCCAACCATATCGCCGATTGTTCCGCCTTCATCGCCCTGTTCGAAGTTATAGTTTTCTACCAGGGTTTTCCAGTCCATGTCCGCGTAAGCGGGGGAGTCGACCCGGCGAAGGCTGAGTCCGATGCGATGATCTTCGTCTTCGATTTTGAGAATACGCAGTGTGACCACATCGCCCGATTTAAGGACTTCCTTGGGATGGTCGATGCGTTTGTCGCTGAGTTCGGAAACATGAACAAGCCCTTCCAGATCACCTGGCAGGTTCAGCTTGGCGAAAGCGCCAAAATTGGTCAGGCGTGTGATTTCGCCTTCGACCAGCTGACCAACCTTGAGATCCTTCACGTGTTTGCTCCAGGGGTCTGGCTGCATGGCGCGCAGAGAAAGGCCGATACGGCGGCGATCGCGGTCAATGCTGATGACCTTGACTTCAACTTCTTCGCCGACTTTGACCATTTCGCTGGGGTGTTCGACACGATCCCAACTCATTTCGCTGAGGTGTATCAAGCCATCTGCTCCACCGATGTTGACGAAGGCGCCAAAATCGGCAATGCTGGTGACACGACCCGTTTTGACGTCGCCGGGATTCAGGTCTTCAAGCACCTTGTCGCGAATCATATCGCGGGTCTCGTTGCTGGCGGCACGTTCACTGAGGATCAGGCGTTGACGTTGGCGATCTACTTCGATAACACAAACATCAAGAGATTCGCCCACAAATTCTTTAAATTTCTCTTCGGGAGTCGCGCCAGAGATATTAAACCGACGGCTCAAGCCCAGTTGGGAAGCAGGAACAAACCCACGAATGGTTGAAAGTGGAACAATCAAACCACCTTTGTTGTAGCCTGCGACTTCGGAGGTGAAAGAATCACCGGACTTCAGCAGGTCTTCTGCCTCAAGCCAGCTTTGTTCTTCCACCGCACGAACAAATGAGAGAATCAGGTTACCTTCGTTGTCTTCCGGCGTGACTACATAGACCGGGATTGCTTTTCCTTCTTCGAAAGTATCCAATATTTCCTTGGGAATTCCATCGAATTCCTTACCCGAAATGATGCCTTCGGATTTTGCTCCGATGCTCACCAGAATCTGGTTGTCTGAGAGACTTGCGATGATACCATCACGAATTTCGCCAGCAGTAGGGATGTCAATGGTGACTCCTTCTGATTCCAGCAATTCGCCCATTAGGCTTTGCATGGTGACTTCTGGTTCTGCTTCCTGATTATTCTCCTGTAAACTTGCGGCGTCGTTTTCTGACATTTATGATTGCTCCAATAATTTGAGATTTGGCATTATTATAGACGCAAGGCCGAATTCTGGCAACTTAATAAAGTCATTCAACTTTATAATCTTTTTTTGGGAAAATCTCCCCCAACAGATTGGCTCTGCGCATACACCTACATTTTACCACGTTGTCAGAAGTATCTGACGCAAATCAACCAGTTAGTTGTGGTTTTGTAAATACTTCATAGCCTGATTTATATGCCAGCATGGTCCCAGAACATTTTGTGCAGCTATATAGTCAAAGCAGGGTTAGTCCTGGTTAAGAGGAGGGTAGTCGCCCCAATCCAAAACTTCACGGGTGCCTGTTTGAGGGTTGGGAGGTCCAATGATGCCGTCCTCTTCCAATTTTTCGATCAATCGTGAAGAGCGGGTGTAGCCAATGCGCAGTTTCCGCTGCAGCATCGAGACGGAAGCACGGCCCTCTGTGCGAATAATTTTCACGGCCTCATCTTCGATGGGGTCGGCGTTAGGGTCCTTCTCCATCTCTTTCCACAAGGGTGTCTGGGTCATGGGCAGATGGCTGCGTGTGGGGATGATGGCCTTATCGGGCCTTTCTGGAGCTCCCTGGAGCGTATTCTGACCGCGCCAAAAGTCTGTGACCGAGATGAGCTCTCGATCGGAGACATAGGTGCCCTGTAGTCTAACTGGAGCAGCGGCATCAGGCGCCTGAAAGAGCATGTCGCCCCGGCCTAAAAGCCGTTCAGCACCGGGTTGGTCCAGAATGACGCGGCTGTCTACATTAGAAGTTACCGCGAAAGCAATCCGGGCAGGGAAATTGGCTTTGATGAGGCCGGTAATGACATTGGTTGAAGGTCGCTGGGTGGCAATGATCAGATGGATGCCGGTTGCGCGCGCCAATTGCGCGAGCCGTGTCAGCGAGCGTTCGGTTTCATCTGGAGCCAGCATCATTAAATCGGCTAACTCGTCGATGACCACAACGATGTAGGGCAGAATTTTCTCACCCGCCTTAGTTTTGAGGTAGTTGAATTCATCAATGTTGCGTGCCCCCTCGGCCTCAAACATACGGTAACGCAGATCCATCTCGCGCAGCATCCACTGTAGCGCGCCCACCACTTTCTCAGCCTCCACGATCACATCTGCCAACAAATGGGGGATACCGTTATAAACATTCAGTTCGACTCTTTTTGGATCTACCAGAATCAAGCGCAATTGATCAGGTGAGAGGTTCAGCAAAAAACCGGTCAAAATTGAGTTGACGCAAACC
>JBBAES010000143.1:0-4160 GCA_041655815.1 Anaerolineaceae bacterium | reverse complement strand
TTGGTTTGTGCCGAGTCACAGACTCGAACTGTGGACCCTTCAATTTTCAGTCGAATGCTCTACCAACTGAGCTAACTCGGCGTTGAGAAAAGATTTTACCCGTTCGTAAGGTTACTGTCAAGCAAAATCGACCGCTACCGGGATGCAAAAGTGAAAAGCCGACCCCTCCCCAGGAATCGATTCAACCCAGACCTGGCCGCCATGCGCCTTAACGATGGCCTTGACGATCGCCAGCCCAAGGCCACTCTGGCTCTCATCAGTGTGTCGGCTTTTGTCCACACGATGGAAATGCTCAAACACGTAAGGGATTTCATCGCTTGGAATGCCCTCACCGTTGTCACTGACCGTAAAACGAACGCAAGGCTGTTTTTCGGCACCATCCAGGCGATCTAAACTCGCTCTCAAACGAACCTGCCCGCCTTCTGGCGTATGCCTGATGGCGTTTTCTAACAGATTTTCCATTACCTGAATCAAGCGCGTCTCGTCCCCAAGGACCAGCGGCAAACCCTGCTCAGCTTCCAATGTCAGGCTGATGCCTCGCTCCTGGGCGCGCAAGTCAAACAGTTCCCGCGTTCGTTCAAGCAGCTCGACCGCTTCGATATGCTGCAGATTAATCGATAACGCTCCCGCTTCAGACTGGCTGAGCAGGCGCAGGTCTCCGACCAGGTGGTTGAGCCTGGTGACTTCAGCGTAGAGCATGCCCAGTCGTTCCGCAGTAGGGTCAAGATCACCGTCGCGCATCGCTTCGATATAACCTCCGATGACAGTCAGAGGGGTGCGTAAGTCATGGGCGATATCCGCTGTCAATTGTTTGCGCAGACGGTCGCTGTGTTCGATTTCAGCACTCATTTGATTGAAAGCCTGGCTCAATTCGCCCAATTCATCCTGAGAGCGCACATCCACCCTCTGGGTCAAGTCTCCTGCTGCCAGGTTCTGTGCGGCTGCGGTCAATTCGATTACGGGTCGGGTCAGACTTCGCGAGAGCAGGATGCCGGCCAGTGCCGCGACCAGTACCGTCAGCAATAAAGCCAGCAACAAACTGGTTTTCGAACGATCCAGAAAAAGCTGTTCTGCCTGGGTATAGACGACATTGCGCCGGGGGGCTAACAATGTCCCCACCTTTAGTCCGTCAACCTGAATGGCAGCTCCTTGTGACAGCGTTTCCGATGACAAAACTTCGCCTTCCTCATAAAGCCCCTCGATGCCAAACAAAACTCTGCCATTGGCATCCGCCAATGCATATTGCCGACCGGTCATGTGGCCTGCTTGAAAGGACTGTTCTGTTGATGAGGGTTGCTCTGTCTTGCGCTGTCCACCTTGACCGATACCCTGATTGCCATGCATGCCGCCAAATCCACCCATCATGCCACCGGCATTTGTCGTCAGAACCCTTTCCACCCCTTCCCAGGTCTGATTAACGGCATAATATTCTTCGAGGGCAGCCAGTCTTGTGTAAAATTGCTGGTCAAAAACATACTGTTCAAAACTGGTTCTGTTGGTTGAAAGAAACACTACAGCTAGCACAGAAGCGGTTAGGACTGCTGCCAGGATAAAGGCAAGCGCGAGCTTGAAACTGATGGAACGTTTCACTTCTTTCCTTTATGAACGATTCGATATCCCACGCCAAAAACAGTCTCGAGGTATTCTGGTTTGGAGGGGTCTTTTTCGATCTTACGTCTCAAATTGCGCATGTGCACATTCAAAGTGCTTTCCAGACCGGTAAAGCCGCTCTCTAAAAGTCGATCAACCAGCTCAGTTCTCGTAAAAACCCTGCCGGGAGTGCGCATCAGGGTCTCCAGAAGGTCAAATTCCAGCGGAGTCAGGTTGATTGTCTTCTCCTTCACGGAAACGAGGTGAGAACCACGGTCTAGAAGGATCTCACCTACGCGCAAGAACTCTTGCTCTGTTGGCTGTCCACCTTGTCGGCGTAAAGTCGCGCGTATGCGGGCCAATAACTCTCGCATGCGGAAAGGTTTAATCACGTAATCATCCGCTCCCAGTTCCAACCCCAGGACGGCATCAGTTTCCTCTTCTTTGGCGGTGATAATAATCACAGGCGTCTGGCTTTCTTTGCGAAATGCGCTCAGGAATTGATACCCATCCATGCCTGGCATCATCACATCCAGGAGAATCAAATCGGGGTGCTCATAGCGGGCAGTAAAAAGAGCGCTTTGACCGTCATTTGCCGTCACCACGCGATACCCCTGGCTGCCCAGGTATTCCTTGAGTAATTTACGGACATTGGTTTGGTCATCCACGACCAGGATAGTCTCGCTCATTTGCACCTAATTATAGGTGATAAGCGTATGAAATATTTATTTAGAAATGGTTAAGAAGTGGTGGCAGCCGCTTGTCAAGGATGAAACGATAAAGCGACCCACCTAATTTTTCCCTGAGGTGTGAAGCATCGCTTCAACCACATACACTTCAATTTTTCCGTTACAATAATCACAACTGGGTGAACACCCACTCGTTATCCACTGGAGGACTCTATGGACCCTTTAACCTTGCTCTTCATCCTGATAGGTTTGATTCTGTTGATTGGCATCATTGTGATCCTGGTCAGAACTTTCCAATACCCGATTCAAACCGATGAACCGGATCCGATCGTGCTTGCGGAAATCGATGGTGAGGAAGTCGCCAAACATATCGGGCTGGCTATCCAGATGAAAACAATCAACGACATTGATCCAGAAAAGGCCGATCCACTTCCTTTCCAGGGTCTTCACAACCTGATCAGCATGCTTTATCCTGAGGTAGAAGAATATCTCACACGCGAAGTCATTGGTGACTATTCGCTGCTCTATACCTGGCAAGGAAACGACCCCAATCTCGACCCCATCGCTCTGACCGCCCACATAGATGTCGTGCCGGCCAATGAAGCACCGGATTCCGGCTGGATCTACCCTCCTTTTAGTGGCACAGTTGCCGATGGTTATGTCTGGGGTCGCGGCGCGATCGACTGCAAGGGCGTGATGATTGGCATACTCGAGGCGGTTAATTATTTATTGAAAATTGGTTTCCAACCAGAACGAACTATCTATCTTGCCTTTGGGGATGACGAGGAAGTCTCAGGTGCCCGCGGGGCCGCTCAAATCGTAAATACTTTGAAAGAACGCAACGTGCGCCTGTCTTTCCTGCTGGATGAAGGCGGAATTATTTCGCAGGGTTCGGTTCCCGGTATTAACAAGCCAGTTGGGCTGATTGGCGTGGCAGAGAAGGGGCATCTCTCTCTGGTATTGCGCGCTCAGACGGCTGCCGGGCATGCCTCTGCCCCCGGGCAAGTAACCTCAATAGGTGCCTTAGCCCTGGCGATTGCTACCTTGGAAAATAACCCCTTCCCACAAGACCTGGAATTTGTCGAGTTTATGATGAGTTTTTTGGCCAGCGAGCTTTCCCCTATCCAGAAGATGACATTGGCGAATCGTTGGCTCTTTGGTGGTTTTGTTAAGAAGCGTTTTGCAGCCTCGCCATTATCCAATGCCAACACGCGCACAACCATCGCACCGACGATTATCAAGGGCGGTCATACTGAAAACGTTCTGCCGGCAATCGCTGAGGCCACCATTAATCTGCGCCTGATGCCAGGCGATACATTGATCGACGTCTACAAGCACGTGAACGAACTGGTGGGAGATGAGGTGGTCGAAGTTCTACCCGCCCACGAAGAAAGTCTTTATGGGGATCATTCCTGGGATCCGACCCCAGTTTCCGAGGTTGATTCACCTCAATTTCACATTCTGCTCGACTTGATCAAAGCCACAGTTCCCGGCGCCTTAGCCGCTCCCTATTTGATGAGCGGCGCAACCGATGCCCGCCATTATATGCAAATTAGTGACCACGTTTTCCGGTTCTCACCATTCGTGCTTAGCAACGAGGAAAATAAATCGGTTCATGGAATCAACGAACGGCTTTCCTTCGAGAATGCCGCCAGAACTGTTGGCTTTATGATTGAGCTGATCGAACGGATGTCAAACTTCCCGACTGATTATTACGATGAGCTCGAGGATGAAGAAGACAATCTCAAAGAGAGTCGCCAGGTGGATGCTCCATTACCCACCCGCCCAATGCGCAAGCCGGAAGTTGAGATCGAAGAACTCGAACTGCTTTCCGAGGATGACGAACCTTTGATTGTTAGAACCATGGAACCACTGCCAGAG
>JBBAES010000142.1:0-4177 GCA_041655815.1 Anaerolineaceae bacterium | reverse complement strand
GTGATGATCATGGGAATCCTGGCAGGCGTGCTTACTGCCACACCGGTAGCAAAACTGGGAGTGCCGGCTTTTGTTTCGACCATGGCGGCTGGCCTGATTTTTAGGGGTGCTTTATTGTTGGTCACCATAGGTACCGGCACCATCGTAATCAAGGACAAGGTCTTTAATGCCATAGGTAACGATTACATCCCCGATTTGCCGCTTGAGGGCTTCCTTCCAGGACGACACAAATTGACCCTGTTGATTGGCTTGATCACAATCATTTATTATATTGTCTCCTCCATTAAGAGCAGACGAACCAAGCTCTCATATAATTTTCAGGTATCCAGTTTTGGTTTATTTATCGCTCAACTCGTACTGGTTTCGGGATTGATCGGATATGTGGTTTGGATTCTATCGGGTTACAACGGGTTTTCCTGGAGCCTGGTGATCTTGCTGCTGGTAGTGGCTGTGTTCCAATTCATAACTACCAAAACGCCACTTGGGAGACATATTTACGCAGTAGGGGGCAACCCAGAGGCTGCAGAACTAAGCGGTATCAGCGTTTCAAAGATCACCTATTTCGTTTTTGGTGCGATGGGGTTGCTGTCATCCCTTTCGGGTATTATGTACGCCTCGCGCTTGAGATCTGCCACAACCACTGCCGGATTAGGCTTTGAGACCGACGCGATTGCCGCTGCTTTTGTTGGCGGTGTCTCAGCTGCCGGCGGAGTCGGCACGATCGCAGGTTCCATCATTGGTGCTCTGGTAATGATGTCGCTTACCAGCGGTATGAACCTGATGGGCATCGACATCTCCATCCAGTATATTGTGCGAGGTGCCGTGCTTGTATTGGCAGTCATTTTTGACCGCATCACTCGCAGGAATCAATAAGAATTCCTTGAGTTACTACAGAGGAGATGGATTTCCATCTCCTCTTTTTTTTGCTACATCAATGTGTAAGTGTCTTCGTCAATGATAGAATTACATCCTATCATTTCAGAAACCAAGGAGGTTAATATGATTAACGAACTGATGAGAGATGCCAAAGGGCGTATGCAGAGCGCGCTGGATGTATTAAGCGAAGATTTGCTGGGCATCCGCACCGGCCGCGCCTCACCCGCCCTGGTTGAGAAGCTGCAAGTTGGGTATTACGGTTCGGAACTGACCCTGATCCAACTGGCCACAATCAGTGTGCCGGAGTCACGGCAGCTGATGATAAGGCCCTTTGATGGATCTTCTTTAAAAGCAATTGAAAAAGCGATCCAGGCTTCAGATCTGGGGCTGACACCCAGTAACGATGGTAAAGTGATTCGCCTGAACCTGCCTCCATTAACCGAAGAACGCCGTCGAGACCTGGTAAAAATGGTCAATAACCGCCTTGAAGATGCGCGCATCGCAATTCGTAACATCCGCCGGGATTCCCTTAAAGAGCTGCGCGAATTCGAAAAAGAAAAGTTGATTTCGGAAGACGAGCTTCACCAAAGTGAAACCGAGCTGCAGGAACTGACAGACGAGATGGTTGAGCAGGTTGCAGTGATCGGCAAGCGTAAAGAAGAAGAAATCATGGAATTCTAAGGTGAGCGAAAAAGAAAATTTGAGCGTACCCGCCCACGTTGCCATCATCATGGACGGCAACGGCCGCTGGGCAAAAGAACGAGGATTACCGCGCCTGGTTGGGCATCGTGCCGGCACAAAAAACTTGCGCCGAATCATACGGGCGGCTGCCGATATCGGCATCAAGCACCTTACTTTTTACGCCTTCTCGACAGAAAACTGGAATCGACCGGAGGAGGAAATTTCAGGCTTATTGGAATTGCTGGCTGAATTTCTTGAAAGCGAACTTCAAGAGCTGCACGAAGAAGGGGCGCGCCTGCTTCATATCGGACATCTGGAGGGTTTGGGTCCATCCTTAAAGAAAAAGATCGAAGACGCGATTGAACTGACTAAGAACAACAAAAGCATCGATGTGATCCTGGCATTTAATTACGGCGGCAGAGATGAAATTGTCACCGCGGTCAGGAAACTGATCAGGGCTGGCACACCGGCAGAGGCTGTTAATCTGCAGGTGATGAGCGACGCCATGTTCACCGCTGGCACACCTGACCCGGATATCGTTATCCGCACCTCTGGTGAAAAACGCACCAGTAACTTTTTGACCTGGCAGACCGTTTATAGTGAGTGGTTTTTCCCCCAGATGTACTGGCCGGATTTCAGCGAGGCTGATCTGAGGGGAATTTTGAAGGAATATTCTGAACGAGACCGACGTTTTGGCGGCTTGAGCAAAAAATAATGTTGAAACAGCGGGTGCTTTCAGCGATCGTGTTTGTGCCCCTTTTCTTAGGAATCGCCTATCTTGGGGGGAAGGCTTTTGATCTGTTTCTGGTCTTGGTATTAGCCTTCGCGGGATATGAATACACGCGCATGATGGCATCAGCCGGCTATCAGGTTTCGCGCCTGCTGGTGATTGGATCGATTCTCGCTGTAACTGTCTTAAGGAGTTTTGGCAACATCTCTGTGGACTTTTTGGCGTTGACTACGATTTTGGCTGTTTTTGGGGCCTTCGCGCTGTGGAAATATGAACATGGGGACCAGCAAGCCTTTCAGGGTCTGACGTTACAGTTTTTTGGCGTATTTTACATTGGTGTTCTGGGAGCGTATGGGATCACGCTCAACCACAGTGGACCTGATGGGAACTTGTGGGTTTTAGTTACCATTGGGCTTGTCTGGTTGGTTGACGCGGGAGCTTATTTCTTTGGGACCCACTTTGGAAAGAGAATTGTGCTGCCGCGCTTGAGCCCCAAGAAGACATTGGAGGGTTTCCTGGGAGGAACTCTTGTGGGGGTCATCTCAGGGGGGTTGATAGGTCTGATTTTTTCAAGCATTATGCCCGAATTGGGACCTCTAAAGGGAGCATTGCTCGGTTTGGTCATGGGGCTACTGGCTTTTTTTGGAGACGCGCTGATGAGCTTGCTCAAGCGCACTATGGGAGTTAAAGACGCCGGCACACTCTTGCCCGGTCACGGCGGCGTTCTTGACCGTTTGGATTCAATGCTCTGGGCGATGGCGGCTGGAACTTATTTTGCAATATTTATTGGCCCCTTATGAGACAACTATTCACTAGGAATTTTTGAAACGTTGAGGAAAAAAACAACCCCCTCCCGAGAGGGGGTTTGAGCACTGGGTCTTTCAAGCGGGCGATCGGATTCGAACCGACGAGTGTTAGCTTGGAAGGCTAATGCCTTACCACTTGGCGACGCCCGCGCATAACGTTCCATTTTACCCTGGCTAACGTACCTGCGGTTCAGTTAATAATGTGCGAGGTTACTATACGGAGGCTGGATCTGGTTGCTATTTATTGGTAGCCCTTTTCTTGTTGCAATAATAGAACAAGAGTTCTATAATATCCCATGCCCGTCAACAATTAAGAATCAAGCGCCTCAAAGACGAAAGGGGGCATGGATTGAGAATCGAAAGATATCCACAGAATATCATTGTTAAGGTAAAATTATTTAGAACAGAATTTCTAATTATCATCAGAAGGTGGCGTTGAATTCTCTATGAACAAGAATATAATTCAAATCACAACGGACTGCAAAGAATATGCTGAACGCGTAAAAAAGCAACTTTTACTTGAGCCCGCTCTTCTTGAGACTTTTTTTAATTCCGGCATCAATTTGCTTCTCGAGAGAATCCCGCCCAGAATCGAACAGGATGTTTGCCCCACAATGGGGACAAACTACATTTTGCTTCGTTTTCGATAAATTGATTTCTGTGTTTATTTTCTTCCCACATTTAGGGCATGTTGGTTGAATTTTTATGTTTCCAAATTTAGGCGACATTAATTTCCTTTCGTTACTGAGTAATAGGCTTTTAAAAGCGAAAACCACTTAAGTCTGGCTTAGCCTCAAGATCATAAAACGGAACGGGCGGCAAGAATACTAATCTTTATTAACCAACCCGCATAAGTTTTTCGAATAAAAAAGGGTTATTGTTTTCCACTGAGCTCCTATCAAAAAATGGTAGTTATTCCCGAATTGATCCATACAAAACTTGACCATCCAATTCAAAATAGATTAATTCTGTAGTTTCATAGTCAAATTGCATAACAAAACCACTTCTTATCATGGCTCCAAAAGAGTTTTGAGCGTCCACCCAAGATTTGAGCCAAACGGCATCCTTATCGCGCCATACTTCC
>JBBAES010000141.1:0-4209 GCA_041655815.1 Anaerolineaceae bacterium | reverse complement strand
CTCGCCCGCGAGTTGGGGGTTTCCCCATTTGAAATCACCAAACGGGGTAAAAGCTCCGAATATCTCTACCGGACTACCAAAGATGTGGAGGTTGCAGATGTTGATTAAAAAACAATATGATGTTGTCGTAATCGGTTCTGGCCCTGGCGGGTTGGCAGCAGCGATTGAAGCCAAAAAAGGCGGCGCAGATGACGTTTTGGTGGTAGAGCGCGACGTTGAACTCGGTGGAATTCTGTTGCAATGTATCCACAATGGTTTTGGCTTACAGACATTCAAAGAAGATCTTCCTGGTCCGGAATATGCCCAGCGCTTTATCAATGAGGCAAAGACACTTGGCATCACTTTTTTGTTGGATACCATGGTGATGGATGTGACTTCTCAGCGCAAGCTGTACCTTTCGAGCCGTGATTTCGGGTATCTCGAAGTGGACGCCCACGCCATTGTTTTGGCTATGGGCTGCCGTGAACGTACCCGAGCTCAGGTCCGCATCCCGGGTTACCGTCCCAACGGTGTATTTACCGCTGGCACAGCCCAACGCTGGGTGAATGTGGAAGGCTATATGCCCGGAAACAGGTTCGTTGTCCTGGGTTCAGGTGATATCGGCATGATCATGGCGCGCCGCCTGACTTTCGAGGGAGCGCATGTTGAGCGGGTGCTCGAAATTCAATCCTATCTCTCTGGCTTAAGCAGAAACTACGTTCAATGCCTGGATGACTGGGATATCTCACTTCAACTGCGGCACACCGTAAAACGTATTCTTGGCAAAGACCGGGTTGAGGCAATCGAGTCTGTGGGTGTCGATGATAAATGGAATTACATCCCTGGGACTGAGGAAATCATTCCCTGCGACACACTTTTGCTCTCGGTAGGCTTGATTCCAGAAAACGAACTTTCCAAAAAGGCGGGAGTGGCTCTGGACCCTGTCACTGGTGGTCCTTTTGTGGACGAACACTTTCAGACTAACGTCCCTGGTATTTTTGCTGCCGGCAACGTGGTGCATGTTTATGACCTGGTGGATTATGTTTCAATGGCTGGCGGTGAAGCAGGCCGCAGCGCGGCGGAATTTGCTCTGGCAGAAAAAGAGCGCTCAGCCCGCTATATTCCCCTCATCGCTGGTAAAAATGTGCGTTATATTGTCCCGCATAAGCTGGATAAAAAAGCTCTGGAAAAAGGCGATATCAGCCTGCAAATGCGCGTCACTCAACCGATTGAAGAAGATGTCTGGTTGGATGTGCACGGTGAAGAGAACAGTATTGTACGGCGTTCTGAACGTTATGTACGCCCGGGTGAGATGGTCACGATCGTGCTGAGATCAAGGATGGCAGCAGAGGTTGAAAAGGCTAACAGTCTGACCGTTGATATCTACCCTAAATCGGAGGCATAAGATGGAAGAAAAAACTTTTATTTGTACCGCCTGTCCAACGGGCTGTAAACTGAATATACGTATGGAAGGCGATGAGGTGATCAAGATCACCGGGCAGCGCTGCAACAAAGGTGAGATCTACGGTCGCCAGGAGGCGATTGCTCCCCAGCGTATGGTTGCCAGCACGGTCAGGGTGACCAATGGCTTTCACCCCCTGCTGCCGGTTTATACCAAAGGCTCGATCCCTAAACGGAAAATCGGCGAAGTTTTGGAAAAGATCCGGGCGGTAGAAGTAACTGCCCCAGTCCAGGCTGAAGATGTGATCATCGCCAACGTGATTGGGACAGGGGTTGATGTCATCGCCAGCCGCGATATGCCGGCGAGGTAGTATTGCAGCCAGCTGATTTGTAAATATCAATACTTAAACAAGGACGTATAAAACGTCCTTGTTTTATATTTAATGCAAGCCAAAGTCTCTTGCGGCAAAGCGTCAATAAAAATGTCTTTTGTTATGCTTTTGGATCTGCCTGACGATTTAATTTCCTGTTATACAGGAAGGTAATAATCAGTGGCAAAACGATCGTAACTACGATCGACCAAATTATGTAAGAGCTGTCAGTTACTCCCAGGGGGATCAACGCATTCAAATAGATCAAAACCAGCAGGATCACCACTTGGTAGGCCAGGGTGGTCACATCCAGCAGCGATTTTGCATTTTGATTGGCAAGGTCACCAGAGAGATTTTGAGAAGATTTGGTGATGGAGGCAAAACGGTTTTCCTTCATGGCAACGGTGTATGCCAACCAGGTAAAAATCGTCCAGTTAAGGTATACAACCACCATAATTATGTAAATGGTCCTGGATCGCGGCTCGAGAGCGGGATGCAAAAGGGCCTGAACCGCAAGGGTGAGTCCTAACGACAAATTGGCGAAGAACAATATTTTTTTATTGATAGCCTGCACTCCTCACTTCAATAATTATTTTATGACCTGAAAGTATTTTACATGAGATCGCTAGCTGATATAAACGAAAAGGCAGCGCTTATGCTGCCTTTTCTGGTTGTTTAATAGCAAATCTTCCTAACTCATTGTCAATGCCATAACCGCCTTTTGGGCATGCAGGCGATTTTCGGCTTCGTCGTAAACAACCGAATTGGGTCCGTCGATGACCTCGTTGCTTACCTCTATGTCACGATCGGCTGGCAAGGGATGCATATAGATGGCGTCCTGTTTTGCCAGTTCCAGCCTGCGCTGGTCCATGATCCAGTCAGTGTAAGAATCCTGCAGCTGCTTGCCCTTGGTTGGATCGTCCGTGGTCATCAGAGGACCCCAACTCTTGGCATAAATTACGTCAGCATCCTTCATGCCCTCGTCCATATCGTGAACGATTTCGAAGGAAGTGCCCCATTTTTTGGCTTCATCAGCGGCCTGCTGTTCGATATCTGGCATCAGCGGGAATTCTTTGGGGTAAGCCAGGGTCACATCCATGCCAAAACGCGGCATCTGGATAATCAACGACTGTGGTACCGAGATGGGTTTGAGATAAGATGCGGCGTAAGCCCAGGAGACAACGATTTTTTTCTTCTTCAGGTCACGACCTTTCTTTTCCATGATGGTCATCAGATCAGCCAGACACTGGAAGGGGTGATAGATGTCGCACTGCATGTTCAGGACGGGCACACGGCAGTTGCGGGCGACTTCGTTGAGGTAGTCGTTGCCGACCTTCCAGTCACAGTGACGAATCGCAATGCCGTCGAAATAGCGTCCGTAAATCTGCCCGATTTCTTTAGCAGTATCCCCATGCGAGATTTGCGTCGTTTTGCTCTCAATGAAGGCGCCATGACCGCCCAATTGGGCCATGCCGGCTTCGAATGACCCGCGTGTGCGCGTGCTGCTGAAGAAAAAGAGCATCGCCAATACTTTATCGCGCAGGTAGGCGTGCGGTTCGTTAAGAGCCCGCTTGCGCTTCAAATCCCAGGCTACATCTAATACAGTTTCAACTTCTTCTTTAGAAAAATCCAGATCGCCGATCAGATCTCGGCCGTGCAGAAAGGTTTGCATTTTTCTCTCCTTGAGATGTCTTTTTGTAATTATACTCAGCAAGCCCTGCTTTGACCATGAAGGTTATAAGAAAACTCCGAATGGAGAGCTTTACTCAACGCAAGAGAAGACTTAACCGCTATTTGGCATAAATAAAGGCTGGCGAATTCGCCAGCCTTTTGAAGGACTCCTATAAAAATTACGCAATCAAGCTGGGCAGGATAGCGTAGAACTCAGTGGCTTTGACCACGTCGTCCAGTATGACGCTGTCCCGCACGGTATGGGCGGTGACTTCGTCGCCAGGGCCGAAACCGATCGACGGAATACCGGCCTTGCCGGCCCAATAGATGCCGTTGGTGCTGAACGACCATTTGCTGGCCGGTTTAGGTTCCAGCCCAACCAATTCCCGTGCCTTCAGACCAGCTTGCACCAGTTTGTGGTCTTCATCCAGGGCCCAGGCAGGGAAGTATTTATCTACCGGGAAGACAAACCCGGTGTAGGAGGGCTCATCATAGAAAAGGGCTTCCACATAAACGCGATCCTTACTTTCCTCAGGAATGAGGGCTTCTATCTGAGCAATGGCGTCTTCCTTGGATTCGCCAAAAGTCATGCGGCGATCGATGTAAATCACTGCCTCGTCGGGCACCGCATTGATGCTGGGGGTCTGCACGGTCATATCCGAAACGGTGATTTTGCCGTGCCCTAAAAAGGGATCGTCTCCCAGCTCTGGCTCGAGGTCACGTATACCTTCGATTATCGGCAGGAGCAGATAAATGGCGTTGATGCCAAGGTGATTACTGGCAGCAT
>JBBAES010000140.1:0-4261 GCA_041655815.1 Anaerolineaceae bacterium | reverse complement strand
TGATAAAGGAGATGCGACTGAGAAATATTTGCACCTATGAACAAGCCAATGCCTACCTGCCAGAGTTCATGCAGGAATACAACCGCAGATTCGCGGTCCAGGCTGCCTCAAACCAGGATGTACATCGCAAGTTGGACCTTGAGGAAGATCTGGATTTCCTGTTTTCAATTCATGACAGCAGACAGATCACCAAAACCCTGACCATCCATTACGAGAACAAGCTCTATCAGATCGTGACCACCCATCAGCCTTACTTTTATGCTAATCAAGAAGTTCTCATCACCAGGAATAATGCTGGTGAGATCTCAGCCTGGTTTGGTGGCAATAAACTGGAACTGAAGCAATTAGCTTCTTATCCAAAACAAGGTGCCATCGTTTCATCGAAGTCAGCAGACGCGCAACCAATCGCACCTGCTTATAACCATCCATGGAGAACTTGTGGGAAAAAGATCAACGGCAAGCCTGTGGTCACATCTTTACAATAGGACATTTCTATTTAGCCTTGACAATATTTTCTCTGTTAAAGTTCTGGAATTTACAGAGAAATTGTTAACCTGACTGCTGAGATACTGACCACCATTCCAAGAGATGTGCCCATGACTTGCAATGGGCTTAATTCATACGCGGAGCAGTGACAGATTATTATTTCAATTCACCAACAGCAGCTTTGAAACCATCACCATGATTTGTTATGTTACGGTCTTGGATGGTACAAACAATCAGGGTGCTGCAAGGCATCACTTCTAGCCTTAAAATGGGACTGAGGAAATTGAAGGTTATTTTGCCTTTTAGTGTGGGATCAGTCCCGATCGCCAGCCCAGCCCATCCAATTAAATTCAAAAGTACCCCTCTCACAACTGGAGGAATAAAGTTAGTATTCTACAAACCTTAACAGATGCCCATCTTAATGTCATAATATAAAAGATAGCTTACTTTTTAATTTGTTGTGCAAACAACGCATAACAGGGATTCTTAATGGAATTATTGCAAGATGCCTTTCAATACTATCTGGACAACCAGTCCTATTTTTGGAACGCCACCCGCCAACACTTAGTTCTCGTTACTTTCGCCATGGCGATCAGTCTGCTGATTGCCTTGCCGCTCGGAATTTGGATTTCCAAGCGCTCTGGAACAGCCCAGGCCGTCATTAATGTTTTTAATGCCTTCCGTGTGGTTCCCAGTCTGGCGATCCTTTTTTTGGCCCTGCCTTATTTGGGACTGGGATTTTATCCATCCCTGGTTGCCTTAAGTGTTTTGGCATTTCCACCTGTACTGATCAACACCTACGCTGGAATCCGCGGGGTGGATCCATCTGTCATTGAAGCCGCGCTGGGCATGGGGATGACAAAAATGCAGGTGTTGACCAAAATTGAGCTCCCTTTGGCAATCCCAGCAATCGTCACTGGCATCCGAATCGCGTCAGTAGAAGTGATTTCCAGCGCCACGCTGGCATCCTTTATAGGCGGGGGTGGTTTGGGCGACTTTATCACCCGGGGGTTTGCCTTATACAACGTTCCGATTATGTTGGTGGGTGCAATCCCAGTGGCGCTTTTCGCCTTATCCAGCGAATCGTTCTGGTCGTTGTTTTTGAAAAGGTACCAGAAACATGAAAATTTATCAAATTGAATAACTCTGAGGAGGAGTCAAATGTTTAAATCTAAGAAAATCTTTACACTAATGACAATTTTGCTGAGCGCGGCCATGATTTTAAGCGCCTGCACTCCAGCTCCGTCTGGAGATAGCGCCGGGACAATCACTGTCGGTTCAAAAGACTTTACTGAGCAATTCATTATTGCGGAAATGTATGCGCAACTATTAGAAAATGAAGGCTTCACTGTTAAAAGAAAACTCAATTTGGGAGGAACCCCGATTGCCCATGCAGCAATGTTGAATGGCGAAATTGATCTCTATCCGGAATACACCTCGACCGGGCTATTGACGATGCTCAAATTAGACCCGATTCGAGACGCCCAGGAGATTTACGCTACGGTGAAGAGTGGTTACGAACAACAATTCAACCTGACCTGGTTAACCCCTTCCCCATTCAATAACACTCAGGCATTAGCGATGACAAAAGAAGTTGCAGCCAAATATGGAATTCAAACCTTCTCCGATCTATCCGAAAATGCCTCTGAACTGGTGTTAGGCGGGCCGGGTGAATTCCTCGAGCGTGAAGATGGTCTTAAAGGCTTACAACAAGCCTATGGTGGTTTTGACTTCAAGGAAGTTAAACAACTGGGCAAGGGTAGTTTACGCTATCAGGCACTTCTGAACGGACAGATTGACGTTGTCGTCGCATTTGGAACGGATGGCGCAATAAAAGGCAATGATTTGTTGCTATTGGCGGACGATCAGGTTTATTACCCTATCTACAACGTCGCCCCCTTAATTCGCATGGACACTCTGCAAAAATATCCTCAAATCGAAAAAATATTGAACGATTTCGCACCAATATTAACCGATGAGATCATGTCAGGCTTAAACTGGCAGGTAGACGGCCCCGAAGGCATGGAACCAGCAGATGTAGTCCGAGCCTTTCTAATTGAAAACGGTTTGGTTGATTAAAACGAAAATGAAATCCAGCGAAATGATTTACTCTCCAGCAGAAACAAGCGACGTCTCGACCAGTGAGTCGGGTCAGATTGTTTTTGAGCGTGTCTCCAAATCTTTTGCAACCGATTCAACACCAGCCATAGAGCAGGTATCAGCCGAAATTACGGCCGGTGATCTGGTTGCTATTTTAGGACCGTCTGGTTGTGGTAAAACAACGCTGTTAAAATTAGTCAATCGCCTGTATGAGCTGGATAGTGGAAAAATCTGGATGGGTGGAAAAGAAATACACACTCTACCAGTTAATGAATTGCGCCGGAAAATCGGATATGTTATCCAACAGGTGGGTTTGTTTCCACACATGACCATTCAAAAGAACATTTCTGTCGTTCCCCATCTTTTGGGATGGGAGGAAAAGTTGATCGATGAGCGCCTGGAAATGCTGATGGAACTCATCGGTTTGCCTGTTTCGTATCTGACACGCTACCCCCGGCAACTCTCAGGAGGCGAACAGCAGCGGGTTGGGTTGGCACGCGCTCTCGCTGCTGACCCGGAAATTCTTTTGATGGATGAGCCCTTTGCTGCCGTAGACGCGATCAATCGGGAACGTTTGCAGAATGAATTAATTGATCTTCACAGCAAATTGAACAAAACCATCCTTTTTGTAACCCATGATGTAGAAGAAGCATTTCGATTAGCCAGGAAAATTATTGTCATGCGTGCCGGAAAACTGGTGCAATATGGAACACCTCTCGAGCTGGTAACTCAACCCAAAAATGAATTTATCAAAGAGCTGGTAGGGTCTAGAAATATTCTCCGAAAACTGAGTCTTGTGAGCGTCAACTCAATCTTAAAAGCCAGGCAGAACCTAACTTACCAATCCGCGAACTTCGAGCCCGTGGAGATAGACAAGGTATCGTTAAACCCGCAAGACGATTTGCGATCCGTGGTTTCAATGTTAATATGCAGTGGCAGAGACTCACTTCCAGTGAAAGATTCTGAAGGTAATTTGCTGGGCACAATCGGATACTCTGACCTGCGTAAAATGCTGATTGCCGATCTTCCCTCCGAACACAAGTTGCAGCCATGAAATATCTTTTCAATAATTTCGATGTAGTCGCAGAGCTTTTCCTTCAACACTTGCAATTGACTCTGGTGGTGATCTTTTTCTCTCTGCTGATTGGAATCCCATTGGGGTTGTTGCTGGCAAGAGTTCGCTGGTTGCGCGGTCCTGTGATGAGTGTGCTGGGTATCATCTACACCATTCCAAGCCTGTCTCTCTTTGTTTTGCTGATTCCGATTTTTGGATTAGGGACCAAGCCCGCCATCATTGCCCTGATTGCCTACGCTCAACTATTGCTGATCAGAAACTGGCTGGTGGGGTTAACAACCATTGAACCGGCAGTTTTGGAAGCCGCCCGGGCGATGGGATTAAATGGATGGCAAAGATTCTGGCAGGTCGAGTTCCCTTTGGCTTTGCCCATGCTGCTGGCCGGGATACGTCTGGTAGCACTCTCTTCCATTGGTATCGGCACAATGGCTGCCTACATCAATGCTGGCGGGTTGGGTGTTTTGCTTTTCCAGGGGGTGACTACCGCCAATTACGGCAAAATTTTTGCCGGCGCTTTGGCGGTAACGGTGCTGTCTTTTGCTACCAGTTTTTTTATTCGTTATCTGGAGCGGCGGGCTGAATACAGAATTTACGGAAGGA
>JBBAES010000139.1:0-4305 GCA_041655815.1 Anaerolineaceae bacterium | reverse complement strand
GCCACAAATGTGCTCCCGGTGGTGAGTTTTTTTGTTGGTGGGTTGATTATAACCCAGGGCTTTGGCTGCTGGAGGAAGAGGGGGGTTTAGGGATCACCCCCTCCCCGGAGGGGGAATTAAAGGGGGTGGGTTTGATGCGCTCTCGGACACCACCGCCTACGGCACGCAAGCAGTCTAAAGAGGGGGTTAGAGGATGCCCGCCCGGGCTAGGCCGTCCCCCACCGCCTCCGGCACGCAAGCTGCCACCCCCCGGCTGCGCCGTCCCCCTCCGAAGAGGGGGTTGCGAGGTGTGTTGAGTCCACCCCCCGGCTGCGCCGTCCCCCTCCGAAGAGGGGGTTGCGAGGTGTGTTGAGTCCACCCCCCGGCTACGCCGTCCCCACAGCCTACGGCACGCAAGCAGTCTAAAGAGGGGGTTAGAGGATGCCCGCCCGGGCTACGCCGTCCCCCTCCAAGGAAGGGGTTGGGCGCTTATATCCCCCAGCGGAGGCTTTCGTGGCAATCCATTAAAATAAAAGCTTCCGGCGGGAGGGGGGGCCGGAAGCTGGGTTGGGTTTAGAATTTCAACTTTATCAGGGCTGCATGGCGCCAAAGAGGACCAGCCAGGCCAGGATTGACTTGGCGACCAGGCTGAGGACGATGTAGGTCCGCTCGCCATAGAGGTAGTCTTTCCATTTTCCAACGCCTTTGTATTGCAGGATCATATTGATGGGGAAGGTGTTGAAGGCGACAAAGTAGGTGCCGACGATGGCCCAGACGAACCAGGGCACCTGGTCGAAATTGGCATTGCCAAACATGTAGAGCAGGATGGCGATCCAGGGCGCGATGCCGGCGATTGAGCCCCAGATGAAGGGACCCCAATTGACCTGACCTTTTTCACGGCCGGAATTGAGCTGTTCCATGACGAGCCCAAAGAGGTTCATGGAGGCGTTGACAAAAAAGATGAGGATGAGGGAGGCGATGTCCTGGATGCCGAAGAGGGTGGCGATGAGCACGATCATGATGGATGAACTGAGGGCGTATTCAAACCAGCGGAAGCGGTTGATGCCTTGTTGCAGATCTTGGAAGTATTTGTCGCTGAAGAGGACAATGAGACCGTGGGCGAGGGCTGAGATGAGCAGGAAGGAGGCGACCATGACCCCAAAAGGCAGGGTGAATAATTCTTTGCTGGCGGCTTCGAGCGAGCGTGTTTCGGGATTGAAGCGCAAATATAACTGGGTGATGGTGGGCTGAAATTCAGCGATGGTCTGGATGACGCTGGTGGCCAGGAAGAGCATGGCGATGCCTTGAATAAGATGGACGGCCCCCATGATGAGGTTGAAGCGTTTGAGTTTGGCAAATGTGTTTTCCATAATTTCTCCAATAGGGCAAGCTGACGCTTGCGGGTGTGTAGTGGTTTTATTTGGTTGTTGTTGGTTCGTTGAACCGTGTGCTTTGAACTTGAGGCCAGAAATCGTCCCTCTGCACGGGCCTGGGGTGATGGGCGGATTGTAACCCTCAAAATACTCCTCACCCACCCTATGGGGCGGCTCGCGATTACGATGACTGTGCCTTTATGTTTTTCGGCATAATTATACACATAATTGAGAAGTACAAGTGTTTAACCTATACCAAATTTCAAATGAGAAGGTGCAATTGAAAACGGTTTTAATCGGTAGCGATGGTTGGGGTGAGGCAGATGGTGGGGCTGTTTTCAGGGGGGCGTAAGGAGGTGGGGAAAGGGATTGCGAAAGTTTAGCGGTGGAAGCGGAGGTCAGCCCAGCCGGGGATGGCTGGGGGGCGGCAGGCTGGGGCTTTGGCAACGCAAGCAGACTCAAGGGGGTAAAAGCTATAACCCCTGGAAGAAGGCAAGCACCTGGCGGGCGGTGTGGGATTGGAGTGAGGGGAAAACCAGCTGGGCAGCGCCGACGCGCTCTGGCGGGCCGAGACCAAGGGCTGGCATGCCGGCGGCATGGGCGGCTTGAACGCCGGCTTCGGCATCCTCGACCACCAGGCAGTTGGCCGGCGGCAGACCCAGGGCCTGGGCTGCCAGCAAAAACAGGTCGGGGTGTGGTTTGGAGCGGGCGGGGGCATTGCCGTCGATGACGGCGTCAAATTTAGCGGTGATTTGGAGGCGCTCGAGCACGAGCAGGGCGTTTTTGCTGCTGGAAACAATGGCCTGCTTGAGTCCAAGCTGTCTGATTTCATCCATCATGTCCAAGGCGCCGGGAAGCAGGTCTGCGGGGGTCATTTGTTCCACCAGGTTGACGTAATAACCGTTTTTGCGCGCCATCATCTGGTGGGCTTGCCCGGGGCTGACCGGTCTGCCTTTAAGCAGCAGGTTTAGCGATTCGCGTCTGGAAACCCCGCGAAGGGCTTCATTATCCTGGCGGGTGAAGCTGATGCCTTCTTCTTCAGCCAGTTTTTTCCAGGCCTGGAAGTGGAGTTCGGAGGTATCGGTAAGAACGCCATCAAGATCGAACAAAAAGGCTTTTATGAGCACGATTTTTCCTCTTCAGCGCAAATGTCGACCACTTGTTCGTGACCGCGCCAGACAAATTTGAAGCGGAGCCGTTTCCAGTGGGCTGGCAGATGGGGCTGGAGGTGCCAGGAGTCTCCGTCAATGTGCAGGCCGCCAAATCCGAACACAACCGCCTGCCACAAACCGCCTGCGGATGCGCCGTGGATGCCGTCAGCGGCGTTGCCGCGCACGTCCTCGAGGTCTGCCCGAGCGGCGCGCATGAAGTTTTCGTAGGCGTCTGCCTGGCTGCCAAGCCGGGTGGCCATGATGGCCTGGATGGAGGGACCAAGGGATGAGCCAAAAGTGAGGTCGGTTCGCGGGGTGTAATAATCGTAATTGGACTGGATGGTTGCCTGGTCGAACAATTCGGGCAGCAGGTACATGAGCATGATCACATCGGGCTGCTTCAAAATTTGCGACTGGTTGGCGCCTTCGATACCCAAAAGGGACTGGATGGACTCGGTGCGCGGGTCAAAATCGCAGGTGAGCACGTCGGTGCGGTCGAAATAGCCGGTAAATTGTTCGATCAAGCCGCGGTCATTTTCTGCGGGGCAGAAAATCTGGCTGGCGATGGCGTCCCAGTCGGTGAAGGTTTGATCGTTGATGGAGAGTTTGCTGAACAATTGGCTGGCGATCTCTGGCGAATAAGCCTGCAACCAGGCGGCGATCTGCACGGCTTTGCGCAGGTGCCAGCGAGCGAGGTAGTTGGTGAAGGCATTGTCGTCGACGTGATCGTGGTATTCATCCGGACCGATCACGTCACTGAGGTGATACTGCGAGGTTTGGGGGTTCCATTCCAGGCGGGAAGCCCAGAATTTAGCTGTATCGAGAATGACCTGCGCGCCGCGCTCTGCCATGAAGGCATCGTCGCCGGTGAGTTGCCAGTATTGGTGGATGGCGTAAGCGATAACTGATGAAATGTGAATTTCGATATCGCCGGTCCAGATGCGAATCAGCTCTTTACGGTCGGCGGGGTTGGGCACCCAGGTGGGGGTGACTTCACGACCGTCGCCGGCACTCTCCCAGGGGAATTGGGCGCCCTCGAACCCGCCCTGGCTTGCTTTTTCCCGGGCGCCGGGCAAGTTATGGAAGCGGTAGGAGAGCAGATTTTTGGCGATTTGTGGGCGGGTGAAGGTGAATAAGGGCAGCATGAAGATTTCTGTATCCCAGAAGGCGTGCCCATGATAGCCGTAGCCGCTGAGGGTTTTGGCGCCGATGTTGACCCGTTCGTCGTGGCGGGGGGCGGCAATCAGCAGGTGGTAGATGCTGAAGCGAATGGCTAACTGGGCTTCGTGGTCACCTTCAATCAGGACGTCGCAGCGATCCCACTCTTTTTGCCAGGCTTTGGTGGTGGCCTGTAGTTGGGCTTCCCAAGGGTCAGCTGTTAACTGCGCCAGTGTCTTGAGGGCTTCATTTTTCGGGTCAGGGCAATCGCGATCTGTATAGATGGCGCTATATTTTTCGTAGCGGATCTGCTGACCAGTTTCGACCTGGCAGGTGAGGTTAATCGAGGGCATTTTAACCACATCGGGCATGGTTATTTCTGACTGGCTGGCTCCTCTAAAGACAACTTTTTGCGCCAGTGCCACTTCGATCTTTGTGGCAGCGGTCTGCATGCGCAGCCAGGTTGCAGGGCTCTCGACTGCCTGCTCCAGCCAGTGCCACTGCTGGTAGCGCATGGTATCGGTGCCGGCATTGAGCCGGCTGGTGATTTTGATCTCAGCGGAGTAGTTTTCAGGTGTGAGCAACAGGCGCTGGCAGGTCAGGTGTTGATCTTCCAGGCTGGCAAAGCGAAAAAATTCCAGTTT
>JBBAES010000138.1:0-4351 GCA_041655815.1 Anaerolineaceae bacterium | reverse complement strand
TATCACATACCGAGAAATTGACGCCGCGACGGCAGCTGTGCGCGCCAGAATTAAAACCACACCCCAGATCGCCTTGATCCTTGGATCCGGATTGGGTGAACTGGCAGACTCAATTGAGGAACCCACCGAGATCCCCACCAACCAAGTCCCATTCTGGCCGGTATCCACTGTGCCAGGGCATAAAGGGCGGCTTTTGATCGGTAAACTGGAGGGTAAGCAGGTCCTGGTCCTGCAGGGACGCACCCACTACTATGAAGGTCACAGTATGTCGGAAATTGGGCTGCCAATCCGGGTGATGCAGCGACTGGGCATCAAAACGCTGATCTTAACCAACGCCTCCGGTGGCTTGCATGACGATTTTTACCCCGGGGAGATCATGCTGATCAAAGATCACCTCGCCTTGTTGCCAATGGCCGGCGAGAACCCTCTACGCGGACCGAATCTGGATGAATTTGGACCTCGATTCCCCGATATGAGCGCGGTTTACAAGCCTGAATTGATCGAGCTTACCCAGGAAGTTGGCAAAGAACTCGGTCTCAAATTGCACAAGGGTGTCTATGTGTGTCTTTCCGGGCCTTCTTTTGAAACGCCAGCGGACTGCCGGTTCCTTAAAATGGTGGGCGCGGATGCGGTTGGTATGTCAACCGTGCCTGAAGCGATCGTTGCCAAGCATGGCGGCATGGACATTCTTGGTTTTGCTACGATCACCAACAAAATAGATCCTGACGGAACCAACAAAGCCAGCCACGAAGAAGTCCTCCAGGTCGGGGACCAACTGGCTCCAAATTTAATGAGATTGATTCGCGGAGTCCTTCGCAGGATATAATTCCAGTTACAAATGGAATATATAATTCGTTTTTTAGCGGAATTTGAAGTTCCGATTTACTTAGTGTTGGGAATCGTGGCCCTGGTGTATCTGAGGCGCGTTTTAATGGCGCTGGAAGAGAAACGCAGCGCCATTTTCGGCCTTGAACGTGAAGCTGCCCAACGCAAAGTAGTCACAGCAACTACGGTCCTGATATTAGTAGGATTGCTTACCATGGGCGAGTTTGTCGTCGCTACTTTTCTGGCGGGGGAGCTCGCTCAGGAACCGACTTTTGCGACAGCGACCATCGAAGTGCTCACTACGCACACGACCACCTTGCCTGGGCCGGTCCCAACCGACGCAACACCAACAGCGACTTTATACCCCCAGGCTGAGATCGAAGGGGTGGACAGCCAATGTATAAATGATATATTGGAAATTGAAAGTCCAGAACACCAGGCGGAGATATCTGGTGTTGTAGAATTGATTGGAAGTGTTAATACCGAAAACCTTGGCTCCTACAAGTATGAATATTCAACCGTGGGAGAGCCAAACTGGCAGACGATTGCAGCTGGCAGCGGCATACGCATTGACGAAAGCCTGGGAAGTTGGTATACCAGCGACCTCACCGCCGGAGAGTACATGCTCCGGCTGGTAGCCCTGGATAACGACGGCATGGAGCAGTCTGCTTGTGTGATTGTAGTGACCGTTGCGTTGGATGAATAGAGGTAAAAATGGCAAAATTGGTTGTTCTGGTCGCAAATCAAGACCATTACGAAGAAATGATCAATCTGGACCACAGTATCACCAGCAATTATTCCTATCGAATGCTGACTAACCTGGATTCTCAGTCGTCCTCATTCAGTTTTCAACGTGTCAAGCTGCCTCGTGAGGCGCACGTGAGTTATATGCGGGATAAAGATTCTTTATTAAAATCCTGGAAGGAATCCAGCTTAATTTACGCCGGAAAACTGGACGACTTCCTTGTTGCCTATGTGGTTGTTGATGCTAAAAACTTGCCAGGCACTGCCCGGATCAGCGATCTGGTGGTAATGCCTGAATTGAGGCATAAAGGGATTGGGAGAACCATGCTTGCGGCGGTCGAAGATTGGGCTTCCAGGGATGATTTCGAGCGTGTCTTAATTGAAATACCCATGCGCAATTACCCCATGACGGAATTAGCGAGCCATTGTGGCTACGAAATGTGCGGATTTATGGAACATTATTTTCCTAACGAAGATCCGGCTCTGTTCTATCAAAAAAGGTTAGTCTAAAGCCCGGTAAAGATGTTGTTACTGATCGACCTCTCATTGGTCCTTGAGACCTTAAACCAGATTCTGAACGCGGCTGCGGCAATCACCGCGATCGCTTTGCTGATGTATACGACCGGTTTTAATTTTAAGGATCGTATCGTGCAGACCTTTGCCTTGATACTGGCTTGCGTGGTGATGATCTACACTGGTGAAACAGTCGCGGCGGTCTCGAACAAGCCTGAGTACATCCAGTTGTGGCTGCAGTTCAAATGGATTGGCCTGATGATGCTGCCTGCGGTCTATTTGCATTTCTCGGACGCGCTTTTGACCCTCAGCGGAAGACCGAGCCGCGGAAGACGAAGTAAGTTTGTCTGGCTGACCTATCTTGTCACAGGCACAGCAGCGGTTCTGGTTTTTTTTGGTATTTCCATTGGTGAGCTCGCGGCAGAGACAGCGCCTATGTATTATCTGGAGCGCAACCAGATCACCTTTTATTTTGGTATTTTCTATATAGTTGTGATGGCGATGGTCAGTTACAACCTGATACGGGCAATGATTCGCACTGCCACCAAGACCGGTTTGAGGCGGATGATTTACCTTTTGGCAGGAGCGGCTGCCATCGCGTTTACAAGCATCATTTTTCTTTACCATGGCAACAGCTGGTTTGCCAGTCACCCCCACTGGTTCTGGTTCTTCAGCACTCTTGGCTCGTCAATCACGATTTTCTTTCTGGTCGTCATGACTTACGCGGTCTCCTTTTTTGGCTTGCTCTGGACAGACCGACAAATCAAAAGCCGCTTGCTTCGCTGGCTTTTGCGTGGACCTTTCATTGCGGCTCTTGTTCTCGGCCTGACCACTGTAGCCCGCAGGTATGGTGAGCTGCAGGGTGACCCCTACATTTTTTATGTGCCTATTGTTATGGTAGGTGGTTTCCTCCTGCTGCAATATGCTGTCTCACTTTTTTCGCCCCACATTGAGAAATCTTTTTTCTGGGGTGATGACCGAAAAGACCTGGAAACGATCCAGACCTTGCAGGACCGCATGCTGACGAATCGCGATCTGCGCCAGTTCCTTGAGACCACCGCTGCGCTCATCAGTGACCGCCTGCCAGTGTCTGGTGGGTTTATTGCTTTGTTGGAGGGCGGCGAGGTTACCGAGGTTGTCAGCGCAGGTGATCAGAAAGCCATCGAAGAGATCGATATCGATGAAAAGTTCATCAAACAAGTGCAGGCGAACCTGGTAGACCAAGACGGGTTGATCGAGTGGCAGGGCTTGTTTCTGATCCCTCTGGAGTACACTTTTGAAGACGGATCCGCCCGGTTTTTAGGGCTGGGCGGCTTTCTGAAGAACGATAGCTGGGAAGTTGAAGAGGCAGACAGGGAGGCAATCTTGCAGCTTGCACAACGGGCGACACTGGCTATCAAAGATCACGCCTTGCAAAAACAGGTCATAGCCAGTCTTTCTGCGCTGCAGACTGAAGTCGATTATCTTCAGAGCATACGGGCGGCATCCAGTTTTAATATGGGTAAGCTCAAGAATTTTGAGCAACCAGAATTGCCCGAAGGTATGGCGAGTTGGGTGAAAGACGGTCTGACGCATTATTGGGGCGGTCCAAAACTGACCAATAATCCGCTCTTGCAGTTAAAAGTCGTTGAAGAAGAAAGCGAAAACCAGGATGGCAACCGCACCAACGCCTTGCGATCGGTGTTGACTGACGCGATTGAGATGACGAAACCAGGCGGTGAACGAAAATTTACCAGTGAATGGCTACTTTACAACATCCTCGAGCTTAAATTCTTACAGGGGAAAAAAGTTCGCGATGTAGCCCGGAGGCTGGCGGTCTCCGAAGCGGATCTCTACCGCAAACAGAAGGTAGCCATTGAAAGCGTCGCACAGAAAATAGCTGTCATGGAAGCCCAAGTCAATGGCAATAGCGAAATCGAAAAGTCGCAGGGCGACCCCGGCAAATAATATCCCGCGTTTATTTCTGGCACGAATATTGTAAGGTAAAGGCTGAATATTGTAGCATTTATGCGGAGTGAAATCGTGGCTCAAAGCAAAACCAACAGCGGAAGAATCAGTAAAGCCAAAGCCCTGGAATTGGAAAAAGCCCAGGAAGCTGAAGCTCAACGTCAACTTGAACAGCAAAAAAAGACCAGGCGGCTGCTCTGGGATCTGACAGGGCTGTTCCTGCTTGTCGTCGGAGCGATTCTGCTCCTGGCGGTTTTGGGTGTCACACACGGAAAATTGGTGGACAGCAGTGTAATTACTCTGAAACGCTGGTTTGGTTGGG
>JBBAES010000137.1:0-4387 GCA_041655815.1 Anaerolineaceae bacterium | reverse complement strand
GAAAACGTGCCCATGCCCAACACCCGCTATGGCATCCCCACTTATTTTGTGATCTCTCGGGTTGAAGCTGCTTCAAACCTGCACCGCTTTGACGGCGTTAAATACGGTTATCGTACCGTTGAAAACGTAAGCGATCTAAACGAGCTGTACAGGCGCAGTCGGGCCGAGGGCTTTGGTCTGGAACCCAAACTGCGAATATTGATGGGTATGTACCTCTCAGCAGCTGAACACGCTTCGAGCTATTACCAAAAGGCACTCAAAGTTCGCTCGATGATCCGCAGTGATTTCGACCACGCTTTTGACCCACAGGGTGACTATCGCCTGGATGCCCTGCTCACACCGACCACCGCGACAACTGCCTTCAAACGCAAGGCGGTTTACGGCAATTCGGTGCTGATGCAATACTCGGACCAAATGACCGTCGCCAGCAACCATGCCGGTGTGCCAGCACTGACCCTGCCGGGCGGGCTGGACGATAACAATTTACCCATTGGGATCCAGTTGATTGGCAACGACTATCGCGAAGATATGATCTTGCGTATCGGGCACGTCTACGAGCAAGTGAGCGCAAACGAGAGCTGGCGCAAAGCGCAACCACGAGTACTCCAGGGCGAGGTGAAAGCATGAAAGATTACGAAGTGATCGTCGGGTTAGAAACCCACATTCAGCTCAACACCGTAACCAAAATTTTCTGCAGTTGCAAAGCCGACTCGTGGGAAGATGAGCCCAACACCAACATCTGCCCGGTTTGCAGCGGTCTCCCCGGTGTGCTGCCGGTCTTGAATGCCGAAGCAGTGCGCAAAGGCGCCATCCTGGCAGCGGCTGTGCAGGCGGAAATCAACCCCAAATCTTTCTTCGATCGCAAAAACTACTTTTACCCAGACCTGCCCAAGGGTTACCAGATTTCCCAGTTTGACCAGCCCATCGGCAAAGGTGGGTATGTGGACCTGCCATTGGAAAACGGCGAGACCCGCCGGGTGCGCATCCACAACCTTCATCTCGAAGAAGATGCCGGCAAGACCAAGACGGAACACGGCTTACGCCTGCTCGATTTCAATCGCTGTGGCGTGCCCTTGATTGAGATGGTGACTGAGCCCGATCTGCGCTCGGGCGACGAAGCCGCCCAATATCTGATTCGCCTGCGCCAACTTCTACGCTGGATCGGCGTTTCAGAGGCTGATATGGAGCGGGGGCACCTGAGATGCGACGCCAATGTTTCCATCCGGGAACGCGGAAGCAATGTTTTGAACACCAAGACCGAAATCAAAAATGTGAACTCCATCGATTCTGTCCGCCAGGCAATTGGCGAAGAAGCCAAACGCCAGATCGAACTGGTCGAGTCGGGCGGAAGAGTTCAGTCATTTACACTGGATTGGGATGCCGACAAAGCCAAACTGACCAAGATGCGCTCCAAAGAGACCGAGGCCGATTACCGCTATTTCCGCGAGCCGGATTTATTGCCGGTGGTTTTCAGCTCTGATGAAATCGCGCAGATCCATGCGGGGTTACCTGAATTGCCGCTGGCCAGACGCGCACGCTTTCAGAAGGACTACCAACTCTCCGAGTATGACGCAGAAATCCTGACCAGCGAACGCAGTTTGTCCGATTATTATGAAGCCTCGGTTCAAGCCTATAACAGGGAAGCAAAATCGGTCGCCAACTGGATGATCAACGACCTCTCCCGCCTGCTAAATGACCTGGGTAAGACCGCTGATGAGTTGGTGTTGAAGCCTGAAAATCTGGCAGAAATCATCCGCATGGTCGATGAGGGCAAAATCAACGCCTCTACTGGCAAAAGTCTGCTCAAAAAAGTGGAAGAAACGGGCAATTCCCCCGCCAGGATTGTCAAGGAAGAGGGTCTGGGGTTGATCGCGGATTCTGATGCCTTGCGCTCGCAAATCGAGTCTGTCCTGGCTGGCGCTCCCGAGGAGGTAGCAAATTTCCGCGGGGGCAAGGAGAGCCTGTTGGGCTGGTTTGTGGGGCAGGTGATGCGCAGCTCAGGCGGCAAAGCCGACCCCAAACGTACGCGGGAGATTCTGCTTGATTTATTGAACAAGCAATGACCTGGTTGGGCATGCAAGGCAAGCCAAAGGTTGGGCAACAGGTCGCTCTACCCTAGGAAGAACTGATTGCTAAGCAGAAAATATTGACATTGTTTCTTTTTAGACTAAAATAGGAAATGCGCGGGCGTCGCCAAGTGGTAAGGCATTAGCCTTCCAAGCTAACACTCGTCGGTTCGAATCCGATCGCCCGCTTTTTTTATACTCATTGGTACGGTAACCCCTCAGAAATCGTAAGCTAACACCCAGTGATATTCAATTTTCACTGAATCAGAACAGCCAGAAAGGGCATTAGCTTTATGAAACTTTCAGACGCAGTAGAAGGCTTTTTTATCTGCAAAACCGGTAACCACAAAGACGACCTCTCACCAGCAACCATCCGGTTGTATCAACCCTTTCTAAGTTATTCCACTCAGACCGCAAAGATACTGGGTATTGAAAGCATTACGCCACGCGACCTCGAACGGTTTATGGTGGGTCTGGCCAAATCAGAGCACGGATTGTCCTCATACATCCAGAAAAACTGTTACGAGGCGATCAGGTTATTTGAGAATTGGGCTCTTGATTCTGTAATTGTCAAGTAACCACAATATTGTTGCCCCAATCTGTTCACAGAAAGGTATCATATATATGTTCATGAGCAACGTTTTTGGTGATTACCTAACAAACATGATAGAAGAAAGAGGTCTTACAATTCGCGAATTGTCAAGACGTAGTGGTGTTGATGCGAGTCAAATATCAAGAATGATATCAAGTGAACGGACTATCATGCCAGAAACAATCGTGAAATTAGCACGCGGGCTAGGTCGTCCAGCTGCTGAAGTTTTTTGCGCAGTAGTAGATATCACTCTTGCAGAAAAAGACCCACAATATTTAGCACTCAGAGGAATGTTCGAAGCGATGGACCCCAAGGACCGCCAGACGATCTTAGACATGATGCAGTTTTTACTGAGTAAATGAGAAAGGGGCTGTATGAAAGAAATCATAAAGATCAATTGCCCGTCCTGCGGAAGTATGGCCCCTCATGATCAGCGTGATCGGGATTTTGTATGCGAATTTTGTGGAACACACTTTCGA
Organism: Anaerolineaceae bacterium; assembly: GCA_041655815.1. Classification (GTDB taxonomy): domain Bacteria; phylum Chloroflexota; class Anaerolineae; order Anaerolineales; family Anaerolineaceae; genus Mesolinea. The sequence goes on along the minus strand of JBBAES010000137.1, from coordinate 1,250 downwards.
ATTAAACAAACAGGCAACGATCTTCAAATAGTTCCGTTCATCGAATCTATTCAGGAATTGAAAACTGGCATGGATCGTACTGGCTCCGAAATGACCATAAAACGGCTAAAGGAAGAAATTGCAGAACTAAATGGTCAGCTGAGATTGATCTCTCCAGAGTATGAAAAACTGAAACGTGAAGCTGAAAATCCTGGCTTAGCTTTGAAATATAGAAAATACTGGTGGATTGGCTTAGTTTTGGCTTTGGTACTATTCATTATCGCGGTCGCATCTGATCTTATGGGGCTTGGGGCTTTTGCGGTTTTATTGTTCATCGGCTCAATACTTATGTATGGTCTGGCAGCGCAAAAGGCTATAAAAATAAAATTAATTTCCCGTCGCTATGAAGAACTGTCAGGGCATGTAATTCCTATCAGAGAAGCGATTGACCAAAAAAGCAAATTGATACAAAAACGTCGGTCGTTGATAGATCAGTAATGTTGCCACAAAGCAGCGTTTACAGAATATGTAATGGGGAGGGTCGAAAATGCGTTGTCCATCTTGTAGGGAAAAAGTCCAAAAAGGCGCGACCATTTGCAGGTTTTGCGGAAGTTCTCTTGCAGAAGTAAATGAGAAAAGAAAGAAAAAGAGAAAATATTTACTTCTCTCGATTCTTGGCTTTCTGATTCTTTGCATATTCATTACGGCTATCGCAAACGGAATAGAAAAAGCCAGAATAACCAGGGATCCTGCAGGGGCGACAATTGAAGCTATAAATCGTGCCACTGAAAAGGCAAAACCCACAAGCACTAAGCCGAAGCCCATAAATATACAAGTGGAGCCAACCGAAATACCTACTAAAGAAATAGAACCAAGCGTATTGATTTTAGTAAATTCTGCAGGTCTTACAGAAGAAGAGGCTACTAAAGCATTTACAGAGATTCAAAAAGTAGGTTTAGATGTAGTTATTAGCATGGAATTAATTACAGAATTCGACCAAATGAAGTTTTACCAAGCAAATGTAGCATATACCAAACCTGCAACTATTAGTTTTGTAAATTCAGAATTATTTGGCATTACAATGGGCGATAATATTGTTTTGTATGATGCGGATGCAGGTGGGGTAATAGATAATGTCGAGAACTACAAATTAACTGATGAACAAAAATCCCAATATATTGCATTTGCAGAAATGACTGTTAAAAAAGCTCTTAAAGCGCCATCAACAGCGAAATTTCCTGGGTGGCTCAATTGGAGTGATTGGGAAGTAT
>JBBAES010000136.1:0-4393 GCA_041655815.1 Anaerolineaceae bacterium | reverse complement strand
TTGCGCCCACGTCGGTATTGGCAGCGATTTTGACGGAGGAATTGGGCTCGAACACGTGCCGCATGAAATTGACAGCATCGCTGATTTGCAAAAACTGACCCCCTTCCTCCAGGATCTTGGGTACAATGAAAAAGACCTCTCTCAGATTTATTCAGGTAATTTTCTGAGAGTATTAGAATCTGCCTTACCTGGATAAAGTGCAAATGAAATTAAGCGACCGAGATATTCTGATCAACCCATGTAATAATATCGATCAACGCGCCAAGGATTTCGGCTTCCCCCATTCTCAAATCCGTGGCGGACTGACGGTTACCCTGGTAGGTCTTTTCGCCTTGATTCTTGGTTTACGACCCGATCTTTTCAGCCTGGATCGCGGTCTTTATATTGGATTTTCCCAAATCCTGATGATTCTTTTTGGCATTGGTTTGCTTGCTTTTGGCGCCAATAGCAGCCTCAACGCCTTCTGGGCTTGCACCGAAAAATCACTGCTTGCGGACATCGGCACGCGCATGATCATGACCGGTTACGTGATTTGCGTTTTTACCGCCCTCGCGGATGCCTTTGGATTTGGCACCAACCCGCTCCCTGAGGTCGTGCTGGGAACGCTGCAAAGCCGGGGGGTCATCATTGGTCTGCTTGTAATTTTTGTCGGCCTTTTGTTGATGATTCGCTGGCAAACCGACCGAAATATTCCCTCTGAGCAAGCAGCAGAGACACCATCCTCGTGATCGAACAAATTGAACAAGACTGACCAAACCCCTCACTTTCTCAGCCTCTCGAACGGACTGCGAATTGCCTTAAAGCAAATCCACACTGCTCCAATTGTCAGCTCCTGGGTTTGGTATGACGTTGGCTCGCGCAATGAAGTTCCCGGAAAGACCGGGCTGAGTCACTGGGTTGAACACATGCAATTTAAGGGCACCAGCAATTATTCCGGTAAAGCAATGGAAAATGCGATCGCCCGTACAGGCGGCTACAGCAACGCTTTTACCAGCCCTGACTGGACCGCCTACTTCCAGACTCTCCCCAGTTCTGCCCTTGAAACCGCACTGCGCTTTGAGGCGGACCGTATGGTCAACAGTCTCTACGACGCCGTTGAAGTGGAAACCGAACGCACAGTCATCCTCTCAGAACGGGAAGGCAACGAAAATGACCCTCAGTTCCTTCTGAGCGAAAAAGTCCAGCAAGCCGCCTTCAAACAGCACCCCTACCGCAATGAAGTGCTCGGGTCGACAGAAGACCTGTTGAGGTTAACCCGCGACGATCTCTATCAACATTACCGTAATTATTATCAGCCCTCAAATGCGCTCTTGTGCCTGGCTGGATCTTTTGATGAAGACGCAGCCCTCAAATTAATCGAGAAATACTTCTCACCGATTGCGCAAACCGAAACCATCCGGTCAACTCCAACCCCGGAAAACGAAATCGCGCAAGCCGAGAAGGTGGAATTGCTTGGCCCTGATGAAGTCAACTACATCCAGATCGCCTGGCGCTCACCCAAAGCCAGCGACCCGGATTTCTTCGCCTACACTTTGATCGAAAGCATCCTCAGTGGCCCCTCTACCCTCAACATGTTTGGTAGTGGCGGCATCGGTAACCGCACCAGCCGACTCTACCGTGAACTGGTCGAAAATCAGTTTGCCGCGTCTGTCTATGGATCACTCAGCGCCAGTATTGACCCTGGCATCTACACCTTGTATATAACCTGTCGGGACGATCACTCCCCTGATGAGGTTATAGCGCGTTTCAACCAGGTGATTGACAGTTTCCTGAACCAGGAGCTCTCCCTGGAAGAACAGGAAACTGCCCTCAAGCAGGCCCGTGCGAATTTCGCCTACAGCATTGACAACATTACTAACCAGGCTTTCTGGGTAGGCTACGCGCAAAGCTTCGCCGGCTATGACTGGTTCACCAATTACGTGGAAAGCCTCAGGCAAGTCACCCGGGAAGATATCACCCGGGTAGCCAGACATTACCTGGACCCTGCCCGCAGGATAACCGGTGTTTATCGCAATCGCGACGGAGTCTCAAATGGCTAACATGTCCTTCAGCCCAACTGCTCTTCCAGGCTCTGACACCATTTTCCGCAAGCGCTTCCCCAATGGCAGCACCTTTCTGGCCTATCCAAACTCCACCAGTCCGGCAGTCTTCTTCAGAGGCTATCTGCCCGTCGGGAGTCTCTCAGACCCTGCTGGCAAGAACGGTCTGGCCAATTTCAACGCAGGCATGCTCTCAACTGGCACAAAACAACACGAATTTCGCCAGCTGCACCGGCTGCTCGAAAGCTGCGGCGCTTCAATTTCAATCAGTGCCGGGGCTCTCGCGACCGTTTTTTCAGGCCAGTGTCTGAAAGAAGACCTGCCACTGATCCTGGCACTTCTCATGCAGATGCTCTCTGAACCCACCTTTCCACAGGCCCACTTCGAGCGCCTGCAACAGCAACTGATGACTGTTTTTCGGATCCAATCCCAGGACACCACCGAAATGGCCTCTCAGGCCTTTGACCGCCTGTATTACCGCGATCACCCCTACGCCCACCCTGAACTTGGCTACCCACAGACGGTTTCCACCATCTGCCGGGAAGACTTGCTGGAATTTCATGCCAATTATTTCGGCCCTGAAGGTTTGGTAATTGCCTTCGCCGGAGGCATGGAGAGCGAAAAGACCGCCGCCTTATTTGAACAGATCTTTTCCAACTGGAATGCGCCTTCTCAACAAAAACAAGTCGATCTGCCTGTCTGGCACCCGCACAAGCAAGCCATGCGGGAGCATGTTGTCATTCCCGAAAAAAGTCAGTCCGATCTGATCATTGGCACATCCGCGCCAGTCGGTATGAGCCAGGAATACCAACTTTGCGCGCTTGGGAACAACATTCTCGGTCAGTTTGGCATGATGGGGCGCATCGGTGAATCGGTCAGGGAACGCTCGGGGCTGGCCTATTACTCAGCCAGCACCCTCGGCGCCGGTCTTGGTCCCACCACTTGGAAAGTTGTGGCGGGGGTCAACCCCAACAATCTGGATAAGGCTATCCGCAAAATCAAAGAAGAATTATCTCGTTTTATCACCGAACCAGTCACCCGGGAGGAACTCGAAGACGTCAAGCAACAGGCACTGGGTCAACTGCCAATTTCGCTGGAGAGTAATTCCGGGATCGCGCGGCTCTTGCTCAGCCTGGAGCGCTTCCAGCTTAGTATGGATTATCTGCGGGAATTGCCGGCCGTCCTCGAAGCAGTCACTGCCGAAGATATCCTTACCTGCGCGCGCAACTATTGGCATCTGGACAGTCTTGTGATTGCCTCAGCCGGAAGCACGCCATGATCAAATCAGGGATCGATCTGATCCGAACCAACCGGCTGGCAGAAGTAAATCCGCGCATTCGTGAGCGTTTCATCCAACGTGTCTTCACCCAGCAGGAGCAAGCCCAGGCTCGGGGTGACAACGATACCCTCAGTGGGATTTTCGCGGCCAAAGAAGCTGTTTCAAAAGCATTGGGGACAGGTATCGGCAAGGTCGCCTGGCAGGACATCGAGATTATTCACCAGCAGACAGGCGAGCCCCTGGTCTACCTGCACGGGAACGCCCGCGTGACAGCCGATAAAAAAGGCCTCAGACAATGGAGTGTTTCCATTACGCATGACGGTGGGCTTGCGGCCGCGGTTGCTGTCGCGATTGGTGATTGGCTGTGAAAATTCTCGGTCTGAGCGACATAGAAGTGCCAGCTGTTTACAGCCAGCACATCACAGAGCGTTTCAACGACATCGATCTGGTCGTCTCTTGCGGCGACCTCCCGGCGGTATACCTGGAATTTGTGGTCAGCATGCTGGATCTGCCTCTGTATTATGTCCAGGGCAATCATGTCACCCGTTTGGAAGACCACGAAGGCAATGTGCAAACCGACCCCACAGGGACGATCAACCTGCACAAAAAAGTCTTTTACGACCGGGAAAATGACTTGATTTTAGCGGGTATCGAAGGCAGCCTGCGCTACAAGCCCGGACCCTATCAGTATTCACAAAGACGTATGTGGTTGATGGTTTTCAGCCTGATCCCCAGGTTAATTTGGAACAAGATTTTCCATGGACGTTATCTGGACGTTTTCGTCAGCCACGCGGCAGCGACAGGTCTGCACGATGCAGATGACTACGCTCATCGGGGAGTTAATGCTTTTCGCTGGCTGATTGACACCTTCAAGCCCCGCCTGCACCTCCACGGTCATGTGCATTTCTACAACCCCCTCGCCCCACGCGAATCACAATATAAGGCAACCCGGGTGATCAACACCTACGGCTACCGCGAAATCACGCTTTGAAAGACGCCGAAGTGTCTTGTCTTTCCTCTTCTGCTTGCCCCGCAACGCAGCGGGAAAGTGAAGCAGATGAGATAACCTGCCGGT
>JBBAES010000135.1:0-4416 GCA_041655815.1 Anaerolineaceae bacterium | reverse complement strand
TGAGGATACAGACATTCACATTCACGTCCCGGAGGGCGCGATCCCCAAAGACGGACCAAGCGCTGGTATCACCCTCTCGACAGCTTTGATCTCAGCCGCGCTGGGCGTTCCGATCAGGCATGAAGTTGCCATGACCGGCGAAATCACCCTGCGAGGCAGGGTCTTGCAGATTGGTGGTGTCAGGGAGAAAGTACTTGCCGCACACCGGTCAGGCCTAAAAACAGTGATTATGCCAGCAAAGAACGAGAAGGACCTGGTGGATATTCCTGAGGCGGTTTTGAAAGAGCTGAAAATTGTTTTTGTCGATCACATGGATCAGGTTTTAGAGACCTCGATTGTGGGAGAGTTGAAATATGCAAACGGTCTCCACCCCGTCAAGCTTAAACCCAACCGTAGACCACAGAAAAAAGAATCACAAGGTAAAACTGACAGTGGAGAAGGCTAGGCTTTAGCGGTCTCTGGGCGTTGCTCAATCTTATAGTGCAGCCCGTAACAGGCAGCATGTCAGGAGCTTTCCAGAAATTTTACAAGCAAAAGCCGAAAACTCGGCTTTTGCTATTCATTCGTATCTATTCTTCTTCTTTTGGCTGGAGTGCCTTGATTCCGTTTTCAACCTGGCTCAAAACCCGTTTGAGTTCCCGCTCCAACCCTCCCAGAGTGTCGGCTACATAACGATCAGCATCATGCTGGGTTTGTCCGGCTTCGATTTGCGCCTGCCTGGTGATGTCGTCAGCTTTAGTCTGCGCGGATTGATAAATGTCGGACTTCTCAACCATCCGTTCGCTTTTTTCACGGGCAATAGAGACAGTGCGGTTGGCTTCTTCCTGGGCTTGAGCCAGAATGCGGTCTTTTTGGGCAATGATTTGTTGAGCTTTTTTGATCTCTTCTGGGATGGAAATTCTCATTTGATCGATGATATTCATGAACGCGTTCTCATCCACGATAACATTACGGGATAAAGGGATTGGTTTGCTGTTGTTGAACAGCTCTTCCAGTCGGTCAACAAGATGCAAAATGTCCATATATTCCTCCGAAAATTTCCTGGTTGAATTTAGTGTATCACTATTTTCACTGCTTATCTGACTGTTTCCAAATTGACCAACGAGATCAGCATCTATGGAATTCCGTCTGGTCTGCCGCAGCGTATCGTTCCTTGAGGGCTATGTTGACGTGAGGAGGAACCATGCTGGAGACATCCCCACCCAACGAAGCGATTTCTTTTACAGTTGAGGAAGAAAGGAACGTATTTTCTTCTCCTGTTATCAATGCTATGGTATCGATTTCCTTATCAAGTCTTCTGTTAGCCAGCGCAATTCGGAACTCATACTCAAAATCCGAAAAAACCCGCAGCCCTCTTACGATCGCCTGAGCGCCAATCTTTTTCGCATATGCCACCGTCATTCCAGAGTAGCCCACCACTTCGATACCCTCCAGCCCGGCAACTGCCTGTTGGGTTAACTGGATTCGAACCTCTGGTTCGAACAGCAATGACTTGGACGGTTTGTCATAAACAGCAACAACGACCAGATCGAACAGTTTTGATGCCCGCCTGGCAATGTCGAGGTGTCCATAGTGAAATGGATCAAAAGTTCCGGGGAATAATACTTTTCTCATGATTAGCTAACATCTCCTGCCCCGTCAGTTTGCGGCCAAAAGGCGGCAACGGCGTCTTTCAAATCTCGGTTGATTTCTTTGTCCAACTCGGGGTCTTCGCCTAAGAGCCTGGTGGCAAGCTCTCTGGTTTCCTTGATCAGCGCCAGGTCAGCCAGGTTGGCCATTTTCAGGTCAACCGCTCCAGCCTGTCTGGTTCCTAAAAAGTCGCCAGGACCACGCTCTTGCAAGTCAACCTCAGCCAGCTTGAACCCGTCGTTTGTTTCCGTCATCACCTGCAGGCGTCGGTTTTCAACCGAGCTCTCATTATCAGGGATCAGGAAACAATAAGATTGCGCATCGCCCCGGCCGACACGCCCTCTAAACTGGTGAAGCTGAGACAGGCCGAAGTGGTTTGCCCCCTCAATCACCATGATAGTCGCGTTCGGAATGTCAACACCGACCTCAACAACAGACGTCGAAACCAGGATATCGTATTCTTTGGCTCTGAAAGCCAGCATCATTGCGTCCTTTTCGGCCGGACGCATACGGCCGTGAACCAGACCAACCTTTAACTCCGGAAAAACTTCTTCCTGCAGCCTGACCTGTTCATCAACAGCGGCCTTGATTTCCTCGTTTTCGCCGGCTTCCACTAATGGATAGATGATAAATGCCTGGTAGCCTTTTTCCACCTGGACACGGATATTCTGATAAATGCGTTCACGCTCTGTTGGATAGGCAATCATAGTGGTGACTGGCAATCTGCCCGCCGGCATTTCGTCCATGATGCTCACATCCAGGTCACCGAAGATCGTAAATTGCAGTGAGCGTGGAATTGGTGTGGCCGTCATAACCAGCAGATGCGGGTTATCCCCTTTGTTGCGCAAAGCAGCTCGCTGAGCGACACCAAAGCGGTGTTGTTCATCAACCACAACCATTTGAAGGTTTTGGAAGGTCACCGGGTCTTCAATCAACGCGTGCGTGCCAATCAGCAGCTTGACATAACCTGACGCCAAACCTTCAAATATCTGCACACGATCCGCCTGACCGGTGTCACCGGTCAACAGGCGCACCTGCCCTTCTTCCAGGAAAGCCAGATGTTCATCTTTGCCATTGGTTAACAGATTCCTGATGGTTTGATAATGCTGTTCCGCCAAAATCCCGGTCGGAGCCATTAAAGCCGCCTGGGCTCCGGATTCGATCACCATTGCCATCCCTATAACTGCAACAATGGTCTTACCTGAGCCTACATCACCCTGCAGTAGACGGTTCATTGGGTGGTCTTTGGCGAGGTCAGAGCGGATTTCATCAAGCGATCTTTTTTGAGCACCTGTCAGTTCATACGGCAGCGTAGCAACTCTTTCAGCCACCCACTCGTCCGCCACCTCGTAAGGATGCCCAACCAGTTGCTGCCATTGTTGCTTTTGCTGCAAGACGCCAACCTGAAGCAGGAAAAGTTCATCAAAGGCAAACCGACGCTGAGCAGCGTTTAGACTCTCCATGGATTCGGGAAAATGAATTTGCAGGAGTGCGTCTGATGTATTTGACAATTGGGCATCTTCTCGTAATACATCCGGCAGAAAATCGTTGACCCTGGGAGCCCAATAGCGAACAGTGTTAAATTGGGTCCGGCGCAGCCAGCGCTGGGTGATCTTGGCAGTCAAAGGATAAACCGGCACAATGCGATTTGTATGTAACTGCTGTTTGTCAATAGATTCATAATCTGGATACCAGATCACCGGTCTGCCCAGATAAGTGTCAATTTTTCCCGAAACTGAAATAAACAGATCCTTTTTCAGGTAACGCACATGCCAATCCTGGTTCATCCAGAGCAATCGAAGGGACCCGGTAGTATCCGAGACAACAGCTTCAACGAGCAGTTTGGCTTTTTTGGTCCTGAAGATATCCACGCTGACTACCCTGGCCAGAATGGTGACTTCTTCACCGTACTGTAGCTGGTTAATGGTTTTTAGCCTGGAATAATCGTCATATCTTCGGGGAAATAGATAAAGCAGATCCTTAATTTTGTTTATTCCCAGTTTCACCAAGTGAGCGGCCTGCTTTTCACCGACTCCACGAATAACACTGACTGATGCTTCCAATCCATGGGTTTCATCATCCATTGGTTTGCTGGCGATTTCGCGCAATCGGATGTTCACTTTCGATCGCACCACTTGTTCCTCTGGCTGGGAGGCAGGTTCTATGGAGTCGCCGCGGCGTGTTGTTGATTGGGTGGAAGATTTCGCAGGCTTCCTTTCAAATGTGGCTGTGTTACCTGTTTGTTCATACCTTGGTAAGGATTGAAGATCATGGATGGAAAGTATGTCCCCAATTTCGAGCAATGCTTTACGACGGTTCTCCGGTTCAATTTCAGCATATTGTCTGAAAAGTGAACTGATAACAGGGATAAGACTCTCAGAGACACCGTTTTCCCGGGCTTCTGAAGGCCATGCTTTCCCGAGCGCTTGCAACCCGCCCATGACTGCTTTGTTTTCATAACCTTGACTGGCTTCCAATTGAAATATTTTGTAGTATTTGTCTAATATCTTTTGCATTTTTGTTCACTCTTGTCGGGCTTAATCATAACCGAAAGGAGACATTGGTTGCGCCTATCCACCCGAGTCCGGAATTTCGGACACCTTTCCGTACCGGATTTCGGCATACACAATGCTGTCATAAACACGCTTCAGTTCGCGCGAAATCAGCTTGTGATCGACCAGGTCAGGCTGTGAAACCCCAGCAAGATTAAAGACAACAATCTGTTTCGCCCGGCCAGGAATCCCTTTTTGACCGCCCGAGGAATGCTTCAAATAGTCCAAAATGGCA
>JBBAES010000134.1:0-4428 GCA_041655815.1 Anaerolineaceae bacterium | reverse complement strand
TTTTAAGCTTTATCTCCAGTGCCGGGTATATGTTCGTCTTGTTTTGGGCGACATTGGCAATGCCAAGACTGCGCAAAAAATTCCCTGACATTGAGCGTCCTTTTAAAGTGCCGCTTTATCCGTTGACCGTTGTGGCGGCAGCCGTGGCTGGAATCTTAATTATCTCCTTTGCTGAGGTACGCGCGCTTCTGTTTTTAGGAGGGGTGGTTGTTGTCCTGAGCGTGGCCTACCTGATTTCATCTCGGCTGAGAGCTCGCAGGGAGCTTAATTCTCGTCTGGAATACCAGGAGGGAGGCGGAAAAGTTTTGATTGCCGCAAAAAACCCGGAAACTGCTCGCAGCCTGACCAGGCTGGCGACCAAATTGGTGAATCAACAGGAAGACACCGGCATATTGCTTTTCAGTGTTGTTAAAACACCCATCAGCCTGGACTCTTCGATGGTGCCGGCATTGGTCAGGGAAAAGAAAGAAGAACAACGTCAGCTTCTCGAGCAAATCACGCCGATCGCGTCCAAGGAAAACGTGGCGATCTACGGCAAACTGAAGGCCGCCTCGCGTGTTGAGGAGGGAATTTTCTCAGAGCTGAGCCGGCATAAGGATATCAACCTGGTCATGCTGGGGGTGCCTTCAGAACGTGAAAAATTGGAACATCCGCACAACATTCTCAAAGAAGTAAACATGATGGCCAATCGCAATGTGGCCGTTTTGCGTGACAAAGGGCTTCCAGAAGACATCCGGCGCATTCTTGTGCCTATAGGAGGTGGTCGGAACGCTCGCCTGGCGCTGCAAATGGCTCGTGACATTTCAACGCCTGACGGTGCTGAAGTGGTTGCTTTACGCCTGGTACTTGGAGATGCGGACGAAGAACGCATGGAAGACGAAGAACTGCAGTTGCAGGAGATCGCGGAAACGGAATTAGGGGAAATACCTGATAATATCCACTTGATAGTGAGAAAAACGGAATCGGTCGCCGATGCGATCCTCAAGGAATGTAAAGAAGGCCACTATGATCTTTTGATCATGGGTTCGGTTGAGGAAGTGTTAGCCCCGGGGCAGATTTTTGGGACTTTAAATGATTATCTTCTCGATGTTGTTCCCTGCTCAATGATGATCGTGCGCAGATATCAAACCGGCACGACTCTCTGGATGCGGAAGCAGCTAAAACGTATTGAATAAGAGACTATAGAACAAGTATAATCGGCTTATGCGTATCAAATTATCAAAGGAATGGTCTCTGGATATTCCAGAAAACCTGCAGCATCGCAAGGAAGGCGACCATGTTGTCTTTTGGAGAACGGGTTGCACCCTACTGACCACAATTTTTGCCTACTCGGGCGAGAAACATCGCCAGGTTTTGTTGGCTAACCTTAAAGGCAGGGCAGAAGCGGAAAAGCTGGAGAGTATCATTGAAAATGAAGGCGAAATCCAACGTTATGCCTATTTGAAACATGAAGAGATCATCCCCGGCCACACACGGCTGGCTCTCTATGCTTTTACAACCGCGCCTTATGGCGTCCTGCAGACTGCATTTTACATAGACGACGTGGTTGATTTGAAGGAATGCCTGCTCGTGTGGAAGTCAGTTGAATGGACAGGTCTTTCCTGATTTAGGCGATTGGTTTCCTCCCAGACAGAAGGGCAGAACATAAGAACTGTGCAACGCTCGGATCAGTGCATCTACAGGAATGTAGGCGCCTTGCCTGGCCAAGCAAGCGAACTCGTCAGAGACGCGTGGGATGGCTGACTGGTGCCGAGAATGACCTCAATCGAAATATCTGAACTCAATAAAAACACCCGCCATTTTTCAGGCGGGTGTGAAGAAACACCCGAAAATTTCGATACTTGAAGAACCTACCAGAAGTGACCGCTGCTAATCAAAGCTTGGGGTCAACCCCCGTTCAGGATAGAAGCAGAGAGGTGTTACTTCTTGTCTTTCTTCTTATCCTTCTTGTCCTTCTTGTCTTTCTTCTTGTCTTTCTTGTCCTTCTTATCTTTCTTGTCGTTATCTTTCTTGTCTTTCGCCATCATATCCTCAATTTCTTCCAGGTCCATCTCATCAGGATCCCAGAAATTTCTAAGTTCACCGACGGTGGAAGTGTCAAAATCCCGCCAATGATTTAATTGCAGGTCGAGAACAGCAAGGGTTGCTGTAGAGAGAGCGTCGGACTTGCCGTCTACCAAATTCATCAACGCTTCCAAACCAGGGTTATGACCGACTACCAGGACGCGGTCAACTTCGTTAGGCAGTTCACGCAGCGCGATGATGTAATCCATGGGTTCAGCCATGTAAAGTGAATCAAGAAACTGAATGGAACCTTCAAAGCCGGAGTGTTTGTTGACGATTTCTGTGGTTTCCCTGGCGCGTTTGGCCGGGGAACTGAGGACGGCGTCGGGCAAAATCTGGTTGTGGGCCATCATTTTAGCGATCAATTTGGCGGCTTTTTTCCCCTTTTTCTTGAGTGGACGGTCAAAGTCTTTGAGGCTTTGATCTTTCCAGCTGGATTTTGCATGGCGCAACAGCATTAATGTTTTGGTCATAGTCCTCTCCCGAAGGGTTTTTGATTGGCAGGAATTCTATGTAGAAAAATAATAACATATATTTGAGGTTTATCCATCTTTTTAAGAAGGTATCGAGGAGTCAAAATCGACTACAATGCAGAAGTGGTTAAAGCGATTTACTTTACATATGACATTGCACTGCTCTACAAAATCGTCTTGCTTGCCTTTGTGGCATCGAGAGTGTTTCGGGCAATCAAGCACCGCAAGCTTTATCTCTGGCGGGAAGTGCTGGTGTGGGGCTTGTTTTTGTACTTTGCAATACTGCTCTACAACACCTTTGAGCCCTTCACAATCTTGTTGGAAAGGGAAGATCAACAGGCGAATTTAGTACCACTGCAGGGCATTCTAAAGATGATCGAGAATGCTTCTATCTTTGAAGATCGAGTTACGCGAACAATCGTATTTATAAATATCGTCGGAAATATTCTGCTCTTTTCGCCGATCGGATTGACAATCCCATTACTGGACACACGGTTGAATCGCGGATGGCTGGTAGTTTTGCTGGGCTTATCGTTTTCACTGGTGATCGAACTTGCCCAGACTTTTCTAATCCATCGCGTTTTTGATGTAGACGACCTGATATTAAACGCTTTTGGTACCTTGCTTGGCTTCCTGCTATACGCCATGATCAGTGCGATTCACCCGGTCAGAGCGTTCTTTGAGCGTGTCAGGGAGGCAGCCAGACCGAACGCTTTCCGGTATGCGCTGGCATTCCTGGTGTTTGCCGCAGTTGTGACGCTTGGTATTTATTTCTATGGTTTAGACCAATTCCGGCAGATTCTACAATGAGCTATGGAACCAACAGCGTGGTTTTTTCGTCTATGAACTAAGTAAGAGATTAATGGATAAAAAGTGAGGTCCTGATGAAAAAACGAATGATATTACTTTCAGCCATGAGCATAATCATGGTGTTTTTAGCAGGCTGTAACATGCCTGCTCCCACGATTTCCGTGGGTGATTCCCAGACACAGGTAGCCTTGTTTGCGCAGGCAACCCTGACCAAGTTTGCCCAACTGCAGACTGAAACCCAGGCACCGCCTGAGGAGACAGTTGTTACACCAACCGCGACGGTTGCTCCCGCAACAGAGACCAGCGTTTCCCCAACAGAGGTACCAACTCAGGCTACATCTGTGCCTGTGGTCACTGTTGTGCCTGTTACTCCTATCCCCGCAACCGCGACCAGCCAACCTGGTGGGGTTACCAGAATCAGTTTTGCCACTGGCACGACCAATTATACGGTCAAAGATACCATCCCAGCCAATACCACCAAACGGTATGCGCTGAGGTTGCTGCAATATCAGATGACTGAAGTAAGCCTGTCCAGCACCACCAGCGCCTATATCGCCATCACCACTGAAAAAGGCAGGCAGCTGGTAGATTTTGCCAACAAATGGACCTGGTATCGAGACTATGCCAGCGAAAACGGAGACTGGTATATAGACGTTCGTACCGGTGCTTATGCAGCTGATATCAGCCTTAATGTGCAAGTTCCCCAACGAGTGAGCTTTGAACAAGGCAAGGACACATTGATTGCGAAGGCAACGGTTCCTGCCTATTACAGCCACAACTTTGTCGCCTGGGGCGCTAAAGACCAGACCATGACGGTCAGCATCAACCCGACTGATGGATTAGTGCTCAGCATTTACAAACTGGGTGGGGATGTCTTACTGTCCTCCTCATCGGGTAGAACCAGTTTTGAAGGCACGCTGCCCAAATCGGGTGATTATGTCATCACCGTTTCCAATTCAAAGAACAGCAGCGCAACCTTCGACTTGACCATGAAGATAAGATAGGGTTAAAAACGCGATTTGATAATGAGAGCAATCAGCTGATTGCTCTCATTATAATTAAGACTTGTGGGTCAGGCGGG
>JBBAES010000133.1:0-4437 GCA_041655815.1 Anaerolineaceae bacterium | reverse complement strand
CGGGATCGACGCCGGTGTCTGGGCACGCAGCAATCCAGCGGATGATTCTGATGTCGCCGCGGGCGGTAAGTTTCAGGTAACGGTCACCCTGTTGAATACAGGTACCACCACCTGGACAACCGATTATTACATCCAGTTCGTTGACGGCAACAACTTCGGTATTTCGCCTACCACCTACAAGATGCCGGTCGATGTACCCCCGACCATGAGCGTTCAGTTCACGTTAAGTTTCACCGCACCGAAGACTGTGGGCGTTGCCAAGAGTAACTGGAATATCGTCAACGCGAACAATGTGCCGTTCGGGTACTTTTATTTCCAATACAACATCGTCTAAACCGGTATACAGGACAGAATGTCTCTGAAAGCAATGATCAAAGTCGGGGCTGAAAGCCTCGGCTTTGTTGCGGTTGGCTTCACGAATATCGACCCCGTGCCTGGTTTGCAGCGCTATAAAAATTGGGTCGAGACCGGTCAACATGCCGGGATGCATTATCTTGCCGATGAGCGTGCGCTCGCAGCACGTGCAGATCCGAGGCGTCTGTTACCTTCATGCAAGACCGTTATCAGCCTGCTCTCAACCTATGCGCCTCCAAGCCAGACGTTAGCAATACGTCCCCAGGAAGGCAGGATCGCTGCGTATGCTTTGCAACCAGATTACCACGAAGTCCTTAAAGAACGCCTCGATCGCCTGTCTGATCTGATCAGGGGCTTCTCTGAAAAAACAGTTGGAACCTACACATGTGTGGATAGCGCTCCCATTCTTGAGAAAGGCTACGCGCAAAAGGCGGGACTGGGATGGATCGGGCGCAACTCGCTCCTGATTAACTCCATTTATGGCTCCTGGGTTTTCCTGTCAGAGCTACTGATTAATCTGGATATTGAACCCAACCCGCCGTTCGAGCGGGATGGCTGCGAAGGATGCCAGCTCTGTATCAAGGCTTGCCCCACCCAGGCAATTGGCCCTGACCGAACAGTTGACGCGAATCGTTGCCTGAGTTACCTGACCATCGAAAACCGGGGAGAAATTCCCGAGCGGTTCCGAGCCGCGCTCGGCAAGCGGGTGTTTGGTTGCGACCAATGCCAGACTGTCTGCCCCGCGAATAAAAATGTCAATATCCTCGAGGGACAAACACCTTTTATCGGCGAATTCGTCGATCTGGAGGAAAAATTCGGATTAACCGCGGAAGAATTTAAACAGAAATTTCAGCATACGCCGGTTTTACGTGCCAAGCATGCGGGCTTCAGGCGCAACATTGCCATTGTGATGGGCAACAGTGGGCGAAAACAGTTCATCCCGCTGTTGGAAAAGGCTTTGGAGCAGGAAAGCGACCTGATTGTGGCGGAATCGATTCGCTGGGCTTTACGACAACTATAAAAACCATCTCAGGGCAATCTTGATCCGGGCGTTCATTGAAAGCCCGCCGCTCATCTCTTTTATGGCATAATTAGGCTGCTTATCTGACAAGCCAAGGAGACTCCATGCAAAGCTTACACATAGTTTCTCATACTCACTGGGACCGGGAATGGTACAGAACCTTTCAGCAATTTCGCCTTCAACTTGTCCATCTGGTTGACAACCTGTTGGTGATTCTAGACCAGGATCCGGAATACCTGCACTTTATGCTCGACGGACAAACCATAGTCCTGGAAGATTACCTGCAAATGCGCATGGCAAACTTGCCGCTGCTGCAGAAACACATCCAGGAACAGCGCATTTTGATTGGTCCCTGGTATATCCTGCCCGACGAATACCTGGTTTCTCCTGAAGCTAGCATTCGCAACCTGATGATCGGCAGGCAAATCTGCTCGCTTTTCGGTCAGCGGATGATGATCGGATACATTCCTGATCCGTTCGGTCACATCGGACAAATGCCCCAGATCCTCAACGGTTTCCACATGGACACCGCTTGCCTCTGGCGGGGAGTTCCTAAAGGTTCCCCAACCCTATTGCAATGGCAGGCTCCTGACGGCAGCAGCGTTTTACTGGCGCATCTCTACGATGGCTACGGGAACATCGCCGAATGGCCCGCCGCAGACCCTGACCAGAGCCTGATGGATTTAGACAAGCAAGTTGATCAGCTCGAAGCACTCAACCTGACCAGCCACTTCTTATTAATGCGCGGGACTGATCACCTCGAGCCGCGTCCTGAACTGCCTGAACACATCCGTTATTACAACCAACACGAGACCTCAGAAAGAAGGGCTATCCATTCCACCCTGCCGGCCTATCTGGCAGCTGTGACTGAAGAATTGGAAGAAAAAGTGATTAACCTGCAGACCCTGACTGGTGAATTACGCGACCCGCAAAAAGCTCATATGCTTCCGGGAGTCCTCTCGGCGCGCATGTGGATTAAACAGCGCAATCACTACTCCGAAACCATGCTGGAACGCTGGGTGGAACCCTTCAGCACCTGGGCGGAATTGCTCAAACGCGGCGACGACGCCTTTCTGCCACAAAAGCATCACGAAAAGAGCGCTCGCATCAACGATCCCGGTCCTGTAATCCACCAAACCTGGAAGCTGCTGATCAGCAACCATCCGCACGATTCGATTTGTGGATGCTCGATCGACGAAACCCATGCCGATATGATCAGCCGATTTGACCAGGTCGACCAGATTGCGGAAGCCCTCACTAAGCAGAGTCTGGAAGCAATCATCTCCGAGATCAACACTCAAAAACCTGAGTTTGACAACAAGCTTGCCGCAGTGACCGTTTTCAACGCCTCCCCGTATCCAAAGACAGATCTGGTTTCTGTCAGTATTGACCTTCCGGAGGAAAACGCCGTTATTAGGCTGGTTGATCAGCAGGGAGAAGAGCTGCCCTGCGAATGGTACCTGGAAGATAGAGAATTTCTGGAATCGAATACCTATGCGGTTAAAGAACTGATTGGATTGCTGACCTACGCCAGCGCAAGCGGACACAACAATCGAACTCTGATTAGCGCGAAACTGGGGCAAGACACAGACATGCCCTGCATCGATGCGGAATTCTCGGGGTTTCTGAAACCAGACAGTCAAAAACTTGAGGCTGCGTTGACAGAAATATTAGGCATGATCACCTCCAGCGATCCTGACATGCTGGTGCGGGTCAAAGTTTTCAACGTTGCGGCTGCGCGCCTTTCGTTTGTCGCCACGGACGTTCCCGCGTTGGGTTACCAGACCTGGTGGGCGCTGAACGAACCCGCCAAAGAAGCATCGATCGACCCCTGGGAGGACGCTGATGAAGAGCAAGAAAGCATCTCCAACGAGTACTTCACCCTCACCCTGACAGGGGAGGACGGCAGTTTCAGCCTCTACGACAAAAATAACCAAGTCCTATATGAAAACCTGAACACCTTTGTCGATCGCGGTGACCGCGGCGATGAATACAACTTCACCCCGCCTGAAAATGACCAGGCCTTCATCCCCCGCATTGTCAGTGTTGAGACCATCCAAAATGAAATCTCTGAGATGCTGGTACTGCAGATGGACCTCGACCTTCCTATCGGGTTGAGAGTGCATCGGGAAACTCGCTCCAACGAATTTATAACCTGCCCTCTTGATGTCGCCGTCAGCCTGACGAAAGGTTTGCCGCAAGTCAATGTTCAGGTGGTGTTCGACAACCGTGCGCTGGATCACCGCCTGGAGGTGCGCTTCCCAACTGGATTGGTAGCAGACAAAGCCCGCTTTGACGGTCATTTCCAGATTGTAGAGCGCTCGCTCGATCTGCCCGATTATGATCAAACCTGGCGGGAGATTCCCCGCCCTGAAGTGCCGCAGCGCGCCTTTACTGACGTCAGCGCTGCCAGCCACGGTCTGACGCTGGCCAACCGCGGTTTGCCAGAAGTTGCCGTGGTGAGAGATGAAGAAGGACGGGCGGAAATTGTGCTCACCCTGCTGCGCTGCGTGGGTTGGCTCTCACGCGATGACCTGTGGAATCGCCAGGGGCAAGCCGGTCCGCCACTGCCCACCCTGGGCGCTCAGGAACAGGCTACTTACCTTTTCAGGTACGCGATCATCCCCCACGGACCAGATTTTGACAGCGCGATACAGTTGGCACAGTCTTTCCAAAGCGACCTGGAGGCTTGCGTCCTTCCGGTTCAGGGTGGACAAATTGAAGCCAGCGCCCAAATGGTAAGTGTATTGCCAGCGAAATTCATAATCACCGCGCTCAAAGAAGCTGAAAATGAAGCCGGGTGGATTCTGCGTGGCGTCAACCTTGCCAGCCATACCATCGATGTGAAACTTAAGCCTCACCTGCTCTTTAAATCCGCGGAATTGGTCAACCTGGATGAGAGCTTTATCGCTAATCTACCAACCAGCCAGGCAGGTGAAATCGAACTTCCTGTTGGCGGATATAAGATCGTGACTATTTTCTTCAGGATTTCAGACTGATATGGATCAGGCAGAGCGAAGCCCCAGCTTGATGATCGGTAACATTCCAATTTATGGGCAACT
>JBBAES010000132.1:0-4505 GCA_041655815.1 Anaerolineaceae bacterium | reverse complement strand
GCTGTCATCGATGAAATCTATCAGGGTGAAGCTGTTCAATCTAAGGTTCTGTCCCTGATTGGTATGCCTGGCTACGATCCTGATGCCGATTACTTTACCTTCGACCTCGAAAAGGCTGCTGAAGAATTCAAATTGGCTGACGTAGACAAAGACGGTATTCCAGCTGGTGAAGATCCTGACGATATCTGGGAGATGGGTTTCAGACTTCAGATGGGTTATAACTCCGGCAATGCCACCCGCCAGACATATGCGGAAATCCTACAAAACAACCTGGCCGAGATCAACGACAAATTTGTGGTTGAAGTTCTTGGTCTGCCCTGGCCTGCCTATCTGGCCGCACAACGCGCCCATAAACTCCCCATCATGGTCGCTGGCTGGCTGGAAGATATTCACGATGCCCACAACTGGTATCAACCCTACACTACCGGCACCTATGGCAACCGCCAGAATCTGCCTGATGACCTGAAAGTACAATTCAAAGCTTTGCTGGACGAAGGTGTTACCCTGGTGGATCCTGACGAACGTAATGAAGTCTACAAGGTATTCAACCAACTCTACTTCGACGAAGCCGTTGGTATCCCGGTGGTCCTGGTTACCCAGCACACCTACGAACAAGCCTGGTTGTCCGGTCGTGTTTACAACCCGATTTTCGCAGGTGAATACTATAAAACCATCTCCAAAGATGGCGGAGCCGACCCGACAACGATCGTCAATGCCAGCATTGGCGATGCCGACACTCTTGATCCTGCTTTGAGCTACGATACTGCCAGCGGTGAAGTTATCCAAAATGTTTACGAAACTTTGGTGTACTACGATGGCATCAAGACTGATGAATTTGTTGGTCAACTTGCCGAATCCTGGGACGTCTCCGAAGATGGTACCGAGTGGACATTCAAGATCCGCGAAGGCGTAAAATTCCACGAAGGTGGCGATCTGACCCCATCAGATGTAGTTTACTCCTTTGTCCGCGGTCTGCTGCAAGGTGGTTATTCTTCACCGCAATGGATGCTGGCTGAGCCTATCCTCGGTGTTGGCATTGATGACATCACCGGTATTGTGGATGACTTTGCCTCCGCTGACAGCCTCGAGACTCTCGTTGCCAATCCTGCAGAGACCCTGATCGGTGCCTGTGAAACTGTTTACTCTCATTTCGAAACCGATGATGATGCTAATACTGTCACCATCACCCTTGCGCAAGGTTGGGGACCCTGGTTGCCTACCATTGCTCAGGGTTGGGGATCAATCATGGACAAGGAATGGGTAGTCGAAAACGGCGGTTGGAATGGCGAATGTGATACCTGGCAGAATACCTACGGTATGGTGTCCGCTGACAACCCCTTCAGCAAGATCACCAATGGAACCGGCGCTTACAAGCTGGACCATTGGACACCTGGCGAAGAAATTGTTATGACCGCCTTCGAAGATTACTGGGGCGAGCCCGCGAAAACCGAACGCGTTGCAATCAAAATCGTACCGGAATTCGGTACTCGTTTCGCGATGCTCCAGGCTGGTGAAGCAGATTATCTCGATGTCGACACTGCCATGCGTCCACAGGTTGATCAGTTGGTTGGCGAAATCTCCATCTACAACCCTGAGACCAATGCTTATGACGACCCGGTGCCAGTCTGCTCTGTTGACACTTCCCTCCTCGGTTTGAAACGCTTCATTATCGAGGGTTGCGAAGAAGGCAACGGTCAGCCGCTGCGTCTGTATTACGGACGTCCAGCTCTGCAGCAGGATGTCTTGATCTTCAACTTCTTAGTTGAGTAATAAATTTAGTGTGCTTCAAAAAGCGGGAGCCCGTAAGGGCTCCCGCAAATCCGGAGTCATTTTCCTTCGGAATGAGTTGAAAATAATTTCTGCCTGTTCCGAAGGCAAAATGAACTGAGAGGAAAATTTTTATGACCAATTACATCATTCGTCGGCTGTTGATGGTGCCATTGCTGTTGATTGGTGTCACGCTGATCATTTTTGGGATGTTGCAACTACTCGGACCAGTTGAGCGGTCTGCACTGTATGTCAAGGATTTTCCAAAAAACGAAAAGCAAATCCAGGGTATTATCACCAAATATGGCCTGGACAAACCTTTCCTGACGCAATATCGCATTTGGCTCCTTGGCATTAAAGATCCCATAAGTGGAGAGCGCGAAGGAGGCATATTGTTCGGTGATTTTGGATATTCCCGTACTGCTTCGCAGGACGTTATTGACATCGTCAAAAATCGTTTTCCCAACACAGTTGACCTGGCTCTCTGGACCATTTTTCTAATGCTCTCTGTCGGTATTTGGTTGGGTGTGAAAGCTGCGGTTAACCAGAACAAATTTATTGACCAGGCTGCGAGAGTTTACAGCATCATCGGTACCTCCTTCCCCACCTTTGTGTTCGGTTTGTTGTTGCTGATGCTGCTTTACGCCGGACCGCAATACTTTTTCCCAGGCAAGATGTCAGACTGGGTGAGTCGGCTGGTCTATTCGGGTGAATTCAAGCAATATACCCACCTGCTTTCGATAGACGCCCTGCTCAACTTACGCTTTGATATATTTTGGGATGCCCTCAGGCACATGATTATGCCTATTCTTACCTTGTCTTATATCAACTGGGCAACCTACGTTCGCGTGACCCGTTCTTCCATGTTGGAAACATTGAGAATGGACTACGTGACGACGGCACGAGCCAAGGGTTTGAGTGAAAAAACGGTCATCAACCAGCATGCCCGCCCTAACGCCATGCTGCCTATTGTTACCATGGCTGGCTCCAGTATAGTTGGATTGTTGGGCGGTGTTGTGATCACCGAGACGGTTTTTAACTATCCCGGAATCGGTAAAGCCGCTGCTGACGCAGCCGCCCAGCTGGATGTCGTCACGGTTCTGGGTCTGGCAATCTTTAGCGGTTCGATACTGATTGTTTCGAACCTGGTTATAGACATTGTTTATGCCTTTATTGACCCAAGAGTCCGCCTCGCTTAAGGAGCCCAGATGAATGAATCTTCTGAATTGATCCCCAGCGGTGATAACCGCATACTTGATGAGGTGTACAGCGATCGAAAGATCACATGGATGGAAAGAACGCTGGGAACAGACAACTACAGAATTGTTAAAGGATTGGTCAAGACGCCTGCGTCCATTGTTGGCTTTATCTTAATCTTTTTATTTGTATTGATAGCAATCTTTGCTCCCGCGATCATGCCTCCGGTTGACAAAGACCCTTTCAAAATGCCTCGCGATGGTTACAGTGGTGAGCCAAAAGCCCCTGGCGCTGAATGGGGACGCAAGGTGCCCGATGTGCCGTTTTGGTACGAGCCATTGACTGGAAAAACCGAAATGACGCACGTATTGGGCACTACCCAGGGTCAATACGACATCCTCTATGGTATTGTTTGGGGCACTCGGACTGCCTTTAAGACTGGTCTGCTGGTGGTCGCCTTGACGGTAACTATTGGTGTTATCCTGGGATCAGTCGCTGCCTATTACGGTGGTTGGGTGGATAATGTCATCATGAGGATAACGGATATCTTCATGACCCTGCCGTACATCATGATGGCGCTGATCTTTTCAGCCGTGCTGACGCCAATTCTCGGCCGCAGCTTACTGCCGCCGCTAATTGCCATGATTTCCTTTGGCTGGATGCATTACGCGCGCGTGATTCGGTCGGACATTCTTTCTATTAGAGAGCGTGATTTTGTTTTGGCAGCGACCGTTTCGGGTGTCAAGAAAAACCGTATCTTGTTTAAACACGTCTTACCAAATGCCATCTTCCCAACATTGGTTTTAGCCAGCCTGGGTATTGGCGACGTGGTATTGGGTTTCGCGGCGCTCTCCTTCCTGGGTATCGGCACTGAGGTAGGCTACGCAGACTGGGGTCAGATTCTCAGTTTCGCGCGAAACTGGATCACTAACCTGGATCGCTACTGGTACATTGTGGTCTTCCCCGGCTTGACGCTGACCTTGTTTGTGATGGGTTGGAACCTGGTTGGCGACGCGATGCGCGATGTGCTTGACCCCCGCATGAGGGGCAAGTCGTAGAAAGCTGAGTTTGATTATTTCTTAATCAAAACGGAAGGAGCATGCTCCTTCCGTTTTTTTATTTGGATCAGGGACTGGTGTAGTGCAGGTTGCGCTCTTCAACCTGGGGTTGCTAAGCTGCCTACGGTTGCTAACAATTCGTGCTCGGTCAGGAGACCGGCACGATCAAAGAGGTCAGGAGACCGGCACGATCAAGGGGGTCAGGAGTTCATCACGACCAAATAGGTCAGGAGACCGGCACGATCAAAGTCAGGAGACCGGCACGATCAAAGGCTAGTCGCAGAACGCTGAGTTGGATTGTTTGAATTCGATGACGACTTGTTAGTTAACTGAAAAATTCAAGTCATTTACCTGTCGGATCGTTATTCGTTGCGGTAGAGAGCCTCGTTAAGCATATCGGAAATTGCATAATAATTTGGCATAAGCACCCAGGCACCTTCATAGGTGATCCAGTTTGTGACCATCTCATTGCTGACCGAGAAT
>JBBAES010000131.1:0-4566 GCA_041655815.1 Anaerolineaceae bacterium | reverse complement strand
GGCGATCCAGACACACCAATCATCATCTCGATTTCAGAAGACTACGATGCTGGCATCGTTGGGCTGGCTGCCGGAAAGGTCACTGAAACTTTCTACAAACCTGCTATCGTCGGACGCATCGAGGACCGAATAATCAAAGCCTCCTGCCGGTCGATTCCGGAATTCAACATCGTTGAAGCTCTCGATGGGTGTGGAGATCTTTTGGTTCATCATGGCGGTCATGCCATGGCAGCCGGCTTGGGCCTGGAAATCGGACAGTTTGAAGCCTTTTCAGACCGGATCACACAAATAGCCCGGGATTGCTTATCGGGGATGGAATTAGCCCCAGATTTGTCAATTGACTACGAAATTGCTTTAGATCGCCTGAGACCTGAACACATTCCGAACATCCTCTCTGACATCGCCCAACTTCAACCGACTGGAATAAACAACCCGGACGCCTTATTTTGCAGCCGCAACTGCCGGGTCGCCCGTGCCTGGGCGGTTGGCGAGGGACGCCACCTCAAACTAAGCTTGGGCTCAGGTGCGCACCAATTCGACGCAATCGCCTTCAATCAGGGCCACTGGATGGAGGATATGCCGCAATACATTGATGTTGCTTATGCCTTTGAGATCAACGACTACCAGGGCAGACAATCACTGCAATTGAACGTAAAGGATATTAAGGCCAGCGTTGGATAACGTTCACGCCCCCAACTTGAAGAGGTGTGATTATAAGGGCTCACTGCATTTCGTTTGGAATTTTGAGTCGGATTTTACATTGTGCCCTGCTGGCTGTGAAAATGTTGTTCGGGCGTCTACCATGGTTCAGGGTCAATTCGATATTGATGGCTCTCTTCTTCAACCCGACCATCGGGATAAGATGACACGCTGCTCGCGTCCAGGATAACTGTCTGACCAGACTCATTAGCACTTTCTAACAATCCCTTGAGCTCATTCAGTGCTGTTTGTGCCTGGACTCCTTTTTCTATGCCCATCCGATAAGTAAAAAAGCCCGGATTTTCAGCTAACAAATCGAGCACTGCCTGTATCGCCTTCGAAAACTGTTTATTCCATCTGGGTTGCTCTTTGGGGTAAAGCGCCTGAACCGGTTTTTTCAGATTCTTAACCAAAGAGTTAAGCATGACTGGTGTAAACAGGAACTGTGCCAGGGCATCCGACCCTGAAATGCTTACCGTCCGCATGCTGCTGTCGCTCTCTCCTATAAATACCTGGAGTTTGTAATCCGTATGTTGCGAGACCAGCAGAAAATCCCGCGGGTCTACCAGCGCCTTAATCTGCATCAGCACCATATCAGCATATTCCTGATAGACCATCTTAATTGCCTGGCTGCCATTTTGAATGCTCAGCGCTGGAATTGGCTTGCCAATTTTCATCTTAAGATGAGGACGTTTCAGCTTGAGCGCTTTCGTCATGCTATTCTGAAAGCCGCTAAAACCGATCGGCAGTACCGATGCCTGCGCTCTGTGGCTCAACCAGGCCACCCCGACTTGCGCCTGCATTTGGCCTGGGCTCCAGACCCCACCTTCGGGGAAGATCCCTAAAACACCGCCTTGTTTGAGCACACCCAACGCCTGGTTAATGGCTTTCCGATCCAGGTTGCCTCGATTAACAGGTATGAACCCATAGTAAGCCACGATTGGGTCGATGAAACCTTCAAAAGGCAAGTCCCCAGCCCCCATCAATTCCACCTGGCGCCTGGGATAAACAGCCATCAGGATTGGCTCAAGATTCGAAACGTGATTTGCAGCCAGGATCACCGGGCCTTCAGAGGGGATATTTTCCAGACCGCTGATTTCTAAACGCGTAAGCAAACGGACCAGGCCTCTTCCAACCAAGTTCATCACTTTTCTGCGGAAGGTGTTGCGTGGGTAGAGAATTTCAAATTCTTCTGGTTTATTCATTTCGATTTGCCCAGGTTAACCCGCTTTGATCAAGGGCTAACAGAAAATAAAAAATGCCCCCACGGGAATTCGAATCCCGGTTTCGGCCTTGAGAGGGCCACGTCCTGGGCCACTAGACGATGGGGGCGTCAAGGAAGAAATAATATCACGGTCTCATTTCAGCGTCAACGTATTTATCTCAGTTTGGAGGGAACGTAGCCCCGTGCTGTTTTGCGGCAAGTAGACTTCCCTCTACACATTCGTGCTTATATATTACAAACATATATAATTACCTTAACAACAAGGAGGTACTATGAATTATCGTCACTTAGGCAAATCAGGTCTCAAAGTTTCTGAACTATCCTTTGGCTCCTGGGTCACTTACCACAATCAGGTCGATATCGACCATGCAAAACAACTTATGACTGCCGCGTGGGAACGCGGAGTTAACTTTTTTGATAACGCCGAGGCCTATGCGCAGGGTGAATCTGAAAAAATCATGGGGCAGGCCCTGCGCGAACTGGGTTGGCCGCGTGAGCAATATGTGCTCTCTACCAAGATCTTCTGGGGCGGCAAAACCCCCAATGAGATCGGTCTGAGCTTCAAACACATCGTCGAGGGCATGGACCGTTCCCTGCGCAATTTCGGGCTTGACCACGTTGACCTGGTCTTCGCCCACCGGCCTGACCCCGATACCCCGATTGAAGAGACCGTAAGAGCCTTCAACCACGTCATTAATCAAGGCAAAGCCTTCTACTGGGGCACGTCAGAATGGCCGGCTGAAGCAATTCTAAAAGCCGCCAAAATAGCAAAAAAACACCACCTGATCGGCCCAACAATGGAGCAGCCCGAATATAACCTGCTTCATCGCACTCGCTTCGAACAGGAATATGACGTCCTCTACCGCAAGCTCGGTTTGGGCACCACCACCTGGAGCCCGCTTAAATCCGGCATGCTCACAGGAAAATACCGCAGCGGTAGCTTCCCTGAAGGCAGCCGCGCCAACATGCCTGGTTACGAGTGGCTGAAAGAAATGTTCAGCGATCCCAAGCGAATGCAGGCCGTCGAAAACCTGGCCAAGGTTGCTGACGATCTGGGTGTAACCCTTGCGCAGATGTCTTTGGCCTGGATCCTGAAAAACCCCAACGTCAGCACAGTCATCACTGGTGCCAGCAAACTCAGTCAGATAGAAGAAAACTTCAAGGCTTTGGATGTTGTGCCGATGCTTAGCGATGATGTTATGACACGTATTGAGGAAGCTTTGGCCGACTACCCGGACGATACCAAAGTGAATTAGACCCATCTAACGTGAACCCGCAACGGAACGAGTAAACCTCGTTCCGTTTTGCTTTGTGCCCATACGGTATAATTTGCCCAGCACACACCAAGGAATAACCATGACAATAAAACGTATCAGCCCCGAATTATTCGATAAACTGGTAGGTCTGGCAGCGCTTGAATTGACTGCCGAAGAAAGCGCTTACCTTTACGAAGAAATGAACCACCAATTAGCCTCTGTCGAGGCACTCAGTCAGATCCCAGTGCCTGATGGTACAGAACCATCTCTGCACGGGCTCGACCCTCATGGTGCTCCACCCCGTCAGGATAGGTGGGAGGCCTTCCCAAACCCTGCCGCCATCATAGCGCTTGCGCCTGAAACGGAAGACGGCATGATCAGCGTTCCGGATGTGAAGGGGGCAAAATGAGCCTGATTCAATTAAGCGCTTTCGAAGTAGCTCAAAAAGTCCGGTCGGGTGAAATTAAAGCCAGCGAGATGGTGCAATCATCTCTTGCTCAAATCAAAGCAGTTGATGGTGCAGCCGGTAGGCTCGAGCCTGGCAACCTGTCTGCTGAAGAGGAAAAGAAAGTCCATGCCTTTATCCAGGTGACCGAAGATCTCGCCCTTTCACAGGCCGAAAAAATTGACCAGATGCTGGCAAATGGTGAAGATCCAGGTTTGCTGGCAGGAGTACCGGTCTCCATCAAAGACATTTTTACTGTCGAGGGCACCAATACAACTGC
Organism: Anaerolineaceae bacterium; assembly: GCA_041655815.1. GTDB lineage: Bacteria > Chloroflexota > Anaerolineae > Anaerolineales > Anaerolineaceae > Mesolinea. The sequence goes on along the minus strand of JBBAES010000131.1, from coordinate 661 downwards.
CGCCTCGAAAATTTTAGCAAATTTCAAGCCTCCTTACACCGCGACTACCGTGAAAAGGCTGATTGGTGCCGGCGCGCTGGTGCTAGGCAAAGTCAATTTGGATGAATTCACTTTTGGCTCTTCCAATGAATCCAGCGCTTTCAAACCTTCCACCAACAACCCCTGGCACACCGAATACGTGCCCGGGGGTTCATCCGGAGGGTCCGCTGCCAGCGTTGCCGCTCAGGAAGTCGCGCTGTCATTAGGCACCGACACCGGCGGTTCCATCCGCCAGCCAGCAGCCTTTTGTGGCGTGGTTGGGCTGAAACCCAGCTACGGTCGTGTATCACGTCTGGGGCTGATCGCCTTTGCCTCATCTTTGGACTGTCCCGGACCGATCTCGCGAGATGTACGCGATACAGCCCTGATGCTCCAGGCAATTGCAGGCTATGACCCCAAAGACAGCACCTCCTCTGTCAGATCGGTCGATAACTATCTTGAAGCGCTTAAGCAGGGCGTAAAGGGTCTGCGTATCGGGCTTTCTCCTGATTACGAAGCTGTTTATTACCCTGATTTGGAAAGCGGTGAAGTGCATTCAGAACCGGTCCAAAAGGAAGTGCGCGAGGCGGTTCTGCGAGCTGCAGATTTGCTGGCCAGGGGCGGTGCCGAGATCATCGAAAAC
>JBBAES010000130.1:0-4586 GCA_041655815.1 Anaerolineaceae bacterium | reverse complement strand
CAAACAGATGCAAGACTGGGTAAAAGCAACAATCCAAGGCACCGGTGAGCTCAGCCTTGCACAATTCCGTGACCACTTTAAAACCAGCCGAAAGTACGCTGCGGCAGCCCTGGAATATTTTGATTCAATCGGTTTTACCTATCGGAAGGGTGACGTTCGCGGGTTAAGATAGTACAATGACACTAATACCATTCTAAAAAAAGGAGAAATAGTTATGGCATGGAAAGTACTCATCACAGACGGCTTGGAAAGCAATGGAAAAGCCCTTATCAACCAGGTTGGCGAAGCTGTTGACAGAAAAGGTATCGATGCAGCTGAATTGCTGCAAGAAGTTGGTGAATACCATGGCATGATCGTTCGCGGTCGCACTAAGGTCACCCGTGAAGTATTTGAAGCAGCGAAGAATCTCAAGGTAGTAGGTCGCGCCGGGGTCGGTGTGGATAATATTGACCTTGAAGCAGCCAAAGAGCACGGTGTAACTGTGGTAAATTGCCCTGTGGCGACATCCGAAGCAGTCGCCGAACTTACTATGGCAATGATTTTTGCCCTCACCCGTGAATTGCCTCGTGCTGATGCCGCCATGAAGTCCGAAAACTGGGCCAAAAAAGAATTGATGGGCGTGGAACTGATGGGCAAAACCCTGGGCATGATCGGTTTCGGAAACATCGGTCAACGCGTTGCCAGTTATTCAGCCTGCATGGGTATGAATGTGATCGTCTATAAACGAACCTGGGATCCGGAATTCGTGCGACAAAAAGGTTTCGAACAGGTGCATCTGGACGAACTGTTGCAACGTGCTGATTTCATCAGCCTCAACCTGCCTCTCAACGCTGAATCCAAACATCTGCTCAATGACGAGGCTTTTGCTAAGATGAAGGACGGCGTCTATATCGTCGATGCATCCCGTGGCGGTGTCATCGATCACGCCGCATTGCTTCGCGCGATTGACGCAGGCAAAGTTGCCGGCGCGGCTATGGATGTCTACGAAAAGGAACCCCCATTGGAATGGGATCTGGTCAAAAACGCCAAAGTCATCGCTACTCCTCACATCGGTGGTCAAACCAAGGAAGCACAGCTGCGCGCGGCCGAAGACATCGCCTCCGAAGTTGTCAACGTTCTGGAAGGTAACCATCTTCGCTGGAAGATTTGCTAAGGAACCATCCTATTTAACCATAAGCCGGATTGAGTAACTCAATCCGGCTTTATTGTTATTAAGACTCGCACGCAGCGGTGTAAGAAATCTTGCCCAGCGCAAACTTTAAACTAAGGGGTAGGTGTGGCGGTTGGGTAAATTATTTCTTGTCCGGGTGTGCCAACCGGTGTTGGGGTTGGGATTGGAGTCAAACCCGAAGGGTCATGCACGTAGACATATTCGCCCAGCTCAGCCCAATTGAACAGCCAGTGTGCGTCCCCCGGGAACATGTTGATACAGCCATGCGATTGCTTGAAGCCCAGTGCTGCCGGCCAGTATATCCCGTGAATCGCCTGGGCATGGTTGTAATACATCGCCCAGGGCACTCCTTCAAAGTAAAAGAAATCTGAGCGATCGCTCGCGTAGGAACCCTGCATTTGGTCCACTTCTATCTTTTCATAGATCCGGTAAGTTCCGGGATCAGAATAGAGCTCGCCTGAACCGGTTGCAACTACGGCGGCGAACACCAGTTGGTTGTTTTCATAAGCTGATAAGGTTTGATTATGCAGGTCGATATTGATCCACCTGTCTCCCTCAACACCAGGAGGGGTGGTAGTATCAACCACTACTCGCCTGGATTTTAACGATGGCATCCATTCTGTCGGCGAAATCTGGTACCACTCATAGCCCTCAGCCTCGACCATGTTATAGATTGGGAAGGCTTCATACTTGTTGTAGGCTTGTCCGGATGCTCCCGATGCAAAACTGGCTCCATTGTAAGAACCGGTGCCATCAATGGTCCAACCAAAATTGCTTTCAGGAGAATCGAAAAATTCCAGACCCTGCCAGGCGGGGATAGAGTAAAGCGGCTCAGCCTCGATCCAACCACCACCCAAAAGGCGAACGTAAGTTGTCCCACCAGAATTTGCCTGTTCAACAAAGGCGACATAACGACGAAGGCCGCCTGGATAAGAACGGATCACCGTACCGCCACCCAACGCGTCGTTCAGGCTGGCATAGACTTTCGTCTGTCCGTCATTGATGCTGGCAATTCGTATCGGCAGAGCAGATAGTGCTGGGTCGGGCTGATTTGCCGGCAGCCCGGTCAAGGGATAAGGAAATCCCTGTTCACGCAGACCGCTGATTGTTTCAGATGGTCCAAACGGCAGGCAGTCTCCAGGGTCATTGGGGTAATAACCAGGCATGCACAAGGGCAAATCGTAATAGCCGCTGCCTTCAGCCTGGTTCCCGGTTGCATATACTGCCTGAGAAATCAGCATCAAGGCAAAGACAAATGCGATTGAAATTAAGAGATACTTTTTATTTTTCACAGTTACATTATAACCGTTCAAAAAATTGAAGCAAAAAAATGCAAACCCCAATATCTTGATCTTCTTCCAAAAATTGCTATTCAAAGATTTAATATAAGAGGTAAAATTTCTTCAATGCGACCATAGGAGAATAATCATGAACTATCCATATTATCAGGTTGATGCCTTTGCCATCAAACCCTTCAGGGGCAACCCGGCTGCAGTGATTCTGATGGAAGATACCCGGGAGGACAAATGGTTGCAAGCTGTCGCTCAGGAAATTAACCTTTCCGAAACCGCCTTCTTGCGCCCAAAAGGGCACGATTACGAATTGCGCTGGTTCACCCCCACAACCGAGGTCGACCTGTGCGGTCATGCCACCATCGCGAGCGCGCATATCCTTTACGAATTCGGTTATTACGATACCGATGAAACCATCAGTTTTCACACGCTCAGTGGTGTGCTCAGGTCTACTTTTAACCGAGGCACGATCGAACTGGACATGCCCAGGTTTGGTTTCTCGCCCGCAACCCCGCCTGCTGGCTTGAGTGATATTCTCAAAACCGACCCGGTAGCCGTTTCTGAATCACAAAACGATATGCTGATCGCTGAGCTGGCTGATGAAAGTTTAGTCCGCCAGTTTTCACCTGACTTTGATGAGATTCAACGATTGGAGTATGACGGACTGGCTATCACCGCGCGCAGCGATGACCCAAAATTTGACTTTATTTCGCGCTATTTCTCCCCTCGAACAGGCATCCCCGAGGATCCTGTGACTGGCATGGCACATTGCGCTTTAGGACCGTACTGGGAGAGCAAACTCATGAAATCTGACTTCCACGCCTATCAGGCTTCCGCCCGCGGTGGCGAGGTTTGGGTGCGCCTCTCTGACAACCGTGCTTTCATCGGAGGCAAGGCAGTCACGGTGTTAAAGGGAGAGATGCTCAGGCAGTCGAAACACGAGGCTTAAGTCAGCTCGATCGACGCAAAAATCAGATTGGCTTTTGTCTGGCTTAAAGTCACAAGTGAGATTTCGGCAAAAACGACGTTGCCTGAAAGCGCTTTTTACAAATTGTTTGCTCACTAATTACTCCGCTTTCCTGTTGGATTCCGGCAATCCGCGTGCTAACCTTGTTATAATAGCCCCATGTTACGCTTACCAGTAACGTTCACATCATTCTGTTATAGTTTCCCGGTTTTTCAACATTCTCAAATCCCCCCTGCAGCAAAGGAGTTGCGACTTGGACTTATTGAAGCAAAAAATACTTAAAGACGGCAAAAATCTCGGGGGAGGCATCCTGAAAGTAGACCGGTTTATCAATCACCAGGTCGACCCCAATCTCATGGACGAAAGCGGCAAGGAATTTGCCCGCCTGTTTGCCAACACAACCGCGGTCAAGATTCTGACCGCTGAGATCTCAGGCATCGCCCCTGCCCTCATGGCTGGAAAATATCTGAATCTGCCGGTTGTTTATGCCCGCAAGACAAAACCGGTCACCATGCCCAGCGATGTTTACATCACGGTTGCTCCCTCTCATACCAAGGGACGTAACACCGAGCTGATCGTCTCACCCGAATACCTCGGAAAAGGTGAAAATATTCTGATTATCGACGATTTTCTCGCCTCCGGCGCAACCATTGCCGGCCTGGCTCGGTTGGCAGAGGTCGCAGGTGCAAAAGTGGTCGGAATCGGCACTCTCATTGAAAAAACCTTTGAAGGTGGGCGCGAGCTGCTCTCAAGCCTAAATGTCCCTATTCATTCGCTCGTCTCCATTTCGTCAATGGACGATGGCAAGATCGAATTTACTGACGAATTTGAAGCATAGCGAGGCTATATGAGCGATCGTATTGTTATTCTTGACTTCGGTTCGCAGTTTACCCAGCTGATCGGTCGGCGCATTCGGGATATGCATGTCTATTGTGAATTGTTTCCCTGGAATGCCAGCCAGGCTGAGGCGATCACGCCAGAAACCAGGGGCATTGTGCTCTCTGGGGGTCCCCAATCTATCTACGCGCAAGATGCGCCCTACATACAAGACTATATCCTCAAGACTAAACTGCCTGTTTTGGGTATCTGCTACGGAATGCAGGCACTTGCTCACCAATCTGGCGGTGAAGTGGTTAAAAGCAACGATCACGAATAT
>JBBAES010000129.1:0-4616 GCA_041655815.1 Anaerolineaceae bacterium | reverse complement strand
TTCCGTCAACCAAACCAGTGGGTCGGTGCGGCGCGTTTGCAGGTTCAGTTGATTTTCAGCGCAGAACAAAGACAGATCTGATGAAAGGTATGCTGACAAAAAAGAGGAGGGTTAAGGTGCCCTCCAGGATTATTTTTTGAAACTTATATGGAACTGCCGTCGGTCAAACCAACAAATAAGGCAGGGATGTACCCAGACTTGCCAACAGATCCTTGAAAATTGCCCAGCCACCGCCGAACACCAGCAAAACAGGCAGGATAACGCAGATGCACAGCACCAGCAGAATAATCAGGATGATTGCCCAAACCGGGAATTCTTTCTTCGTCCGGGTGGGAGCATCGGTTCTTTTCTGAGTTTTTGCTATGTGGTCAGCTCTGATACTGCGAACATCATCGGGAGTCAGGGTTGGGCCGATGATATCAGGCCCGAGCCCGATTGGGGAAGACCCGAACTCAGAAGTAGCAATGGGGTCTGGTTTGGCCTGAGGGTCGCAACATTCATCGCTTTCATCGACAACATACTCGTCGTGGTAGGTATGATGGTGGGGTTTTTGCCCAGCAGGCGCGGTGTGAACGGTTTCATCGCTGACTGGATTCCAGGCATTTTCTACGCCAGCCTGGACTGCATCGATTACTTCTTCGGAGGGCTCTTCGATCGGCTCCCAAGCCTCTTCTCCATCGAAATCCTTAACTGGTTCGACCGGGTCTTCGACACTTTCCCATGCACTTTCCGCTGCCTGATTAAGTTGTTCACCAGCCTCTTCGGCGGCGTCTTCAATTCGATCAGCGAATTCATCGTGGTTATTTTCTAAATTTTCATCCATGTGATCCTCATTCTGGTTAAGGGGGCGTCAGTATTATTATAAACCTTGATTACAAACGCACAAGCCTGTGTAGAGTTCTAAAGTTGCCTATACTATGCCAATGCAAGCAGCGGAAATGAAGGTAACCATTGACTATAATTGCCCTGAAAGGAAGGTATCATGAAAAAATTTATCAGCGAATTTAAAGAATTTATCTCCAAAGGCAACGCGATTGACCTGGCAGTGGGCGTGATCATCGGTGGGGCATTCGGCACAATCGTCAAATCCCTGGTTGCGGACATCATCATGCCGCCCATAGGCATGCTTTTGGGTAATGTGGACTTTTCGGATTTATATATCCAGTTGAATAGAGCCGCAGTCAGCATTCCAGCTGGCACTACCCTGGCAGCCGCTCAGGAACAAGGCGCGGTGGTGATTGCTTATGGATCTTTTCTGATGAGCGTGATCAATTTCCTGATCGTGGGTTTCTTTGTTTTCCTGCTGGTCAAGGGCATCAACAAATTGAGCTTCCGGAATAAGAAAGAGGAAGAAGTCAAAGCTCCGGAGACCAAAGTCTGCCCCTTCTGTAAAACCGATATCCCGCTGGAGGCCAGCCGCTGCCCTCACTGTACCTCTCAGTTGGCGTAGTTATTTATTGTTGTAGAAACAGGCTGCCAGATGACAGCCCTTTTTTTATCGGCGGACGTGTTAAAATCATCCAATGAACAATACTGTTTATTTTGGCGATAACCTGATACTGCTTGAGATGCTGCCGGATGCCTGCGTCGATTTGATTTATATCGATCCCCCTTTCAATACCGGCAAGGTTCAGTCGCGTAAGCGTCTGCGTACGGTGCGGGCTGAGGAGGGGGAAGGGGACCGCAAAGGTTTTGGTGGAAATTCTTATCGGACTGAGGTTTTGAGTGAAGGCGATTATCGTGACACCTTCAGCGATTTTGAAGCCTTCTTGCGACCTCGTCTTGAGCAGGCTTATCGAGTCTTGAAAGGCGACGGCAGTTTTTACTTTCACATCGATTACCGCGAAGCCCATTACTGCAAAATTATCTTGGACCAGATTTTTGACAGGGAGAACTTCATCAACGAGATCATTTGGGCCTACGATTTTGGCGGTCGGGCAAAAAACCGCTGGCCGGCCAAGCACGACACCATTTTTTTTTACGCCAAAGACTTCGCCGATTACACTTTTAACCTCGAGGATATCGACCGCATTCCCTATATGGCACCCGGTCTAGTCGGCCCTAAAAAGGCCGCCAAGGGCAAACTGCCTACGGATACCTGGTGGCATACTATTGTCGGCACGAACAGCCGCGAAAAGACCGGTTACCCCACCCAAAAACCGATTGGCATACTGGAGAGGATCGTGCGCGCGTCTTCTGACCCGGGCGACCTAGTGCTGGATTTTTTTGCTGGAAGCGGAACCACCGGGCAGGCTTGCCTGAATTTGAATCGCCGTTTCATCCTTTGTGATAGCAACACCCAGGCAATCGAGGTCATGAAAATTCGCTTCGCAGGCAACCCAGAGATCGAATGGATGCAACTATGAATTTTGAAGATCTGGCAGACCTGCACCCGATCTTGAATTTTGACCCTGATGTTGATGCGATCATCAACCCGCCTCGTTCTGCCAGCCTACCCCGAAAGCTTGTGCTCTGTTTTTTTAAAGAGGTGGTCGAAAAGGTGGCAGCGGAGCAAAAGGCTGAAATAATTTACACTTTTCGTTCGGAAGCCGGACTTTACTTGGTTTATGCAATTGAGTTTCGCGGTGAAAAAGTGGCTTTCTTCCAACCCGGGGTCGGTGCCGCGCTGGGAGTTGGGCTAATGGAAGAAGCCATCGCTTCAGGCGCACAATATGTGGTAGCCTGTGGAGGTTGTGGTGTGTTGAACAGGGATATTGCTGTTGGACAGGTTTTGTTGCCGACTGCCGCCTATCGCGAGGAAGGCGTCTCTTATCACTATTTGCCCCCTTCTGCCACGGTCGAGATTGAGACAGCGGTTCTGGATATCATGGAAGCTGTTTTGGTTGACCACGAGATTGCCTACCTCAAAACGAAAAGCTGGACCACAGACGGTTTTTATCGTGAAACGCTTGGCAAGGCCGCTCGTTATAAAGCCAAAGGTTGTCTGGCTGTAGAAATGGAAATGTCGGCTTTGGCGGCAGTGGCCAAGTTCAGAGGTATAAGATTTGGGCAATATTTATATGCGGGTGATACGGTTGTGCCTGAAGGCTGGGACAGGCGAGATTGGATCCACCGGATTGACGTGCGTGAAAAGTTGTTCTGGCTGTCCGTAGAGGCCTGCCTGAAAATGGAAGAGGAGTTGTAAATGCCATTATTTGATCAGAAAATTACAGAGAAGTTAGGTCCCGGAATGCTTAGGAGCTTAAATAGAGGGAACGAATTAGTCATGCCCAGTTATGAGGGATATGGCTTTGCCAATCTGACACCGAGCGTTTTTCAGTGGCTGGGTGCGGGGCAACCTCCGGCACCTGTTTTTGGAGCGGATATTCTCGCGCAGTTTGACGAGCGTTATCAAAACGTGGTCGTTATTTTGGTTGACGCGCTGGGGTACAACCAGTTGCTTCGGCTGATTGGTGAAGGTCGGGCGCCCTTATGGAAAGAACAAGTTGAAAAGGGCAAGCTTTTCCCGATCACCAGCATTTGCCCCAGCACGACAGCTTCGGCCCTGACCACAATCTGGACGGGGAGACCCCCCAACCAGCATGGCGTCATCGGTTACGAGATGTGGAATAAGGAATTCGGGCTGATCATGAACAACATTCTCCACACCCCGATTACTTACCGGGGAGATGTGGGAGGGTTGTCGCGGGCTGGCTTTGAACCGACCCGCTTTATGAACCAGGCGACCCTCGGTCAGCGCTTTGCCAACCATGGGGTGGAAAGCCATGCCTTTTTACCGGGTTCGATTGCCAATTCCGGGCTGTCTCAGATGCATCTGCCCGGCAGCAACCTGCACGCCTATTCCGCGGAAAGTGACCTCTTCCTGAACATGAGGGATCTGCTCAATCTGCCTGCCCAGCGCAGACGCTTCATGTATGCCTATTGGAGCGATGTCGATTCCCTTATGCACCGCTACGGAACCTTCAACAGGCGCGTGACCGAGCAGTTTTTTGATTTCAGCAACGCCTTGTTCCGGCTTTTAGTCGCTGGTCTGGATGACCAGGTTCGTCAAAACAGCCTGATTTTGGTGACGGCTGATCACGGCTCCCTGGAAACGCCAGTGAATGACCGTTACGACCTGGCCAATCACAAAGATTTGATCCGCATGCTGACGATGCCCCCAACCTGTGAAGGACGCCTGCCATTTTTGTATGTAAAGCAAGGGCAAACTGATGCGGTCAGGGCTTACTTTGAACACGCCTGGCCAGGTGAGTTCGTTTTCCTGACCCGCAGTCAGGTTTTGGAAACGGGACTTTTGGGGATGGGCCCGAACCACCCGGATTTGGAAGAACGGATTGGTGATCTGGTAGCTATCCCGCTGGATAGTAGCTATCTCTGGTGGCCCGACAGACCCAACAGTATGCAGGGCAGGCACGGCGGTCTGCATCCGGATGAGATGCTGGTGCCATTGTTTGCTCTGGGACTATGACCGGGTTGTTGCCTGGATTTTAGGATAAAACCGGCAGGTTATCTCATCTGCTTCACTTTCCCGCTGCGTTGCGGGGCAAGCAGAAGAGGAAAGACAAGACACTTCGGCGTCTTTCAAAGCGTGATTTCGCGGTAGCCGTAGGTGTTGATCACCCGTGTTGCCTTATATTGTGATTCGCGTGGGGCGA
>JBBAES010000128.1:0-4673 GCA_041655815.1 Anaerolineaceae bacterium | reverse complement strand
GAAATTATTTAGATTTGGAGTAGTTAATGTGGGATAATAAAGCCATTATAATATATATACAATGGAAATAATGCAAAAAATATTAATTGTCGAGGATGAGAAAAACCTCAATAAAATCCTGCAGGATTATCTGCGTCATCACGGATTTACCGCGATCAGTGCGGAGAACGGTCGGGATGGTCTGCAGCTCTGGCAGCAGGAGCAACCCGACTTGGTTTTATTGGATTTGAACCTGCCGGATATGGACGGGCTGGATCTTTTGCGGGAGATGCGCAGAACTGACCAGACCCCGGTGATCATGATCAGCGCCCGCTCGGAAGAAATCGATCGTCTGATTGGACTGGAATTGGGCGCGGACGATTACATTACCAAGCCTTTTTCACCCCGTGAAGTGGTCGCAAGGGTCAAAGCAGTTTTGCGCCGCTGGAACCAGCCGTTGAAACAATCGGAACCTCTGCGGTTGGGGAAACTTCAAATCGACGTGCGCGCGCATACTACCTTTTTAGCAGGGCAACCGGTCGATCTGACGCCGGCCGAATTTCAACTGTTGGTGCAGTTGATTGCTGAACCCGACCGTGCATTCCAACGGCTGGAACTGCTTGAATCCACGCAAGGCGGACGTTTTGAAGGCTATGAACGCACAATCGACATTCACGTGAAAAACATCCGCCAAAAACTGAAGGCTATTGACCCGGAAACAAATTACATCCAAACAATTTTTGGGGTGGGTTATCGCGCGGGGAAAGCAGGGAAGTAAGTGCGCAACCGAATGCTGGCGAGTTATTTGCTCGTGGCTGTTTTATCTCTTGCTATGGCCTACCTGTCATCGATACTTTTCCTGCAGACGACCCTGCCTGATTACATGCGTGAGAACCAGATTGCAGCAAGTGCACAGACCCATGATTATTTTCAAAAATATTATCAGACTCACGATGGCAGGGTAGGTGCCGACCAGGTTGACATTAACCAAATACCAAGAGAAACGACCTCAAGAGAGGATCTTAATCTTAAATTAGCTCTGGTGGACACAACCGGAACGGTCTTGTTTTCTGAAAACGAGGCATTTCTTGGGTATGTTGTCGCCGAGACAACCCTGGAGATTGGCGCGCCTATCCAGGTTGACGGCGAAACCGTTGGATATCTGTATTCGGGTAGTTATATTGAGAATGTCTTGTCTGGTAAAGAAAACCAGCTCATTGTAATAAATCAATCTGCGGTGACTCGGGCACTGTTGTTTGGATTATTAATCGGCTTTTTACTCTCTATATTGTTGACCCTGGCATTACTGCGCCCGATCAGGTTAACAATCGATTCAGTTAAAAGGATCGCTCAAGGTGATTTACGCGCGCGCGTTTCACTGGAACCATATGGAGATATGGCTGAACTCGGTCAGGCGTTGAATGATATGGCGGCAGAACTTGAAAAGAGCCAGCAAATTCAACAGCTCATGGTGATGGATATCGCCCACGACCTGCGCACCCCGTTGAGTGTGCAAAGGGCCGCTATTGAAGCCTTTGAAGATGGGGTTTATAAATTTGATCAGAACGGTCTTAACCTGCTTAAGATCCAGAATACACATCTGATCCACCTGGTAGAAGACTTGCGCCTGCTGGCGCTCCCAGATGCGGGTGTTTTTCAAATTCATAGAGAAAAGATTGATTTGCGGACTTTCATTCAGGATATTTTGTACAATTTTGAGACCGTTTTTACCAAAAAAGACATTCAGGTCGATTTCAACCCTTACGATGATGGCTATGTCGTCGACATTGACCCTCATTTGATGCAGAGGGTTTTTGAAAACCTGCTGCAAAATGCCTATCAGCATTCTCCGACCGGTGGTCTGATTGAGATCAGGATCCAGCGAAAGATCAACCGCATGGCTGTGGTTATTAGCAACCAGGGTCCAGGAATCCCTGAAGAAAAACTAGAAACAATCTTCAAACGCTATTATCGCATACCATCCGTTGAGAAGGGAACCGCGGAAGGTTTAGGGTTGGGCCTGGCCATCTCGAAACGGATTGTGGACGGACATGGCGGCACACTTTATGCCCAAAATTCTCGTGAGGGTGGTGCGAAATTCGTGCTCGAGCTGCCTTATCCGGCATAAACGGGGGCAATTAAACAAGCATACTCCGCGGGTAGGATGATTGGTATAATTCATCTCTACTAAACAACTGACGGAGACAAAATGCTGAAATTACGCGTCATGACCCTCAATCTCGGCGGTGGGGTGAAAAACTTCACCGGCACGCCAGAAAGAACAACTGGTAAAACCCAGGCTCTGGCACAGTTGATTAATGAGATCAACCCTGATTTCCTGGGTGTGCAGGAGATTTCCCAATACACCGACGCTGATGGCGGACTGCACAGCATGGTGGAACGTCTGCGCCAGAATGCTAATTTTGATTACAGTTTCTATGGCAAGACCCTTTCTATGAAAAAACACATGCAGATCAAAAAAGATCTGATGATCAACGGCTTGTTCAACGATTGGTGGGACTGGTCTAAGGGAAATGCGGTTTTTTCTCGCACGCCCTTCAGCCGTCTGGGGAATCCGATTAAAGAGGGGGTCCCACGGAATGTGCCCATATTCCAGCCTCTCAGTTATGAAGGAACCCGCGATACTGACCCACGCTACGTCATCCTGACGCGTCTCAAACAGGAGCCTTATCCCTTTTTCATGAATCTGCATCTGACAACGCTGGTTGGCGAAAGGGGTGATCATGTCTGGTCGGAGGTGGTCGACGCGGCAAAGCTGACCCGCTCAATGCAGATCAGCCGCGTGTTGGGTCTGGTGGAACAGCATGTGCTCATTCCAGGAAACCCTCTGGTTCTGATGGGTGACTTTAACGCTAAAATAGACGAGTATTCACTCAAGGCCATACTCGAAAGAGACCATGATTTTGTTCATCTTGCACCTTTAGAACAAATTTCGACGCATGTCAGTGCCGGAGCGGTTGATCATCTCTTCTTTTTTCCGGCCAGACGATTGCTGAGTTATGAAGCTTATGTTGTCAACACCGAATTGGCACACAGCGTCTCGGATCATCTGCCGGTGGTTGCAGACATCGTGATCGAATAATAAGAAGATAGGGCTGGATTATGACAGTAAACCAATATTTTGGTACTGACGGAATTCGTGGCACTTTTGGCGAAACGCCCATGACACCCGAATTTCTCTATCGTCTCGGCCTGGCCGCTGGCAGGAAGTTAAGTGGAGGCGCTGAAAAACAAGCTGTCTTTGTGGTTGGCAGAGATACCCGTACCTCAGGGCCAGTTTTGCAGCGTGCCCTGGCCACAGGCTTGCGGGAGAGCAGCGCCCGCGTGTTGGACCTTGGTATCATTCCCACACCGGGTATTGCTTTTTTAACCCGTTTTGTTGGCGCCACAGCCGGCGCAGTCATCTCCGCGTCTCATAACCCTGCGCCTGAAAATGGCATCAAATTTCTCGACAACCGGGGGATGAAGCTGAACCATGGATGGGAAGCAAAAATCGAGGATCATCTCGCCACAATTACCCTGGAAAGAAACGATTTTGAGGGTGAATGCCTGGGGGAATCAAGCCCCCAGCTTTTTGAAGCTTACCTGCAGGATCTCTCTGATAATGTAAAGGGATTGGACCTGAGCAATCTGAAGATTGTGATGGATTGCGCCAATGGGGCGGCGTGGAAGGCGGGTCCGGAAGTTTTTCGGCGGTTAGGCGCGAATCTGGTGGCAATCAACACGGAAAATGATGGCAACAATATCAACGAAGATTCTGGTTCAGAAAATTTGCGATCTGATCCTGCTGTTCTGGCAGCCCGCCTGGCTGCTGAAAAAGCTGATTTGGCAATCGCCTTCGATGGCGATGCCGACCGCGTGATTTTGATGGATGAAAAGGGCAACCTTATCGACGGGGATCACATGTTGGCGCTGTTAGCCGATAAACTGTATAGTCAGGGTCAGTTACTCGGCGATGCCCTGGTGACTACTGTGATGGCTAATGGCGCACTGAAGCAGTATGCTCTTGAAAAGGGATTTACCATGCTGCAGACTCCAGTCGGCGATAAATATGTTACTGAAACGTTGATCACCCTGGCTGAACACCAGCAGACGCCGGGCAAAATTGGCCTGGGTGGGGAGCAGTCGGGACATATCATTTTGTTGGACGAAAATCACCGTACCGGAGATGGCATTCGCACCGCACTTTTCATCATGAAAATGCTTACAGAAACCCCCGGGCAAACCCTTTCGCAACTGAGTGGAAGGATTCTGAAATTCAATCAGGTGGTGGCCTCGTGTAACGTTGCTGCCAAGCCCGATTTGGCCGGTCTTCCGGAATTTCAGGAGCGGCTCAAGCAGATGAAAGAAGAATTGCCAGGTTTGGTGCAGTGGAACTCGCGCTATTCGGGAACTGAGCCGAAATACCGTTTGATGCTTGAGGCCGACCTGCGCAACAGCGCTCAGGAAGTGGCCAAAGTCGCCTGGGAGGTCTGTGATTTGATCCAAAAACTGACCAATACGCCTTCTGGGTCTAAAATTGAAGTACTCAATGTCACTCAAGGCGGTTTGATCCCCAGACCGGAATAATCACTATCCCAAGGAGAGATATGTCTCAAATTCAATCCACGCAAACCTTCAAGTCGCAACTCGCCACCCAATTTAATCGTTTGAATCGCGACCTATTGGTTGCT
>JBBAES010000127.1:0-4738 GCA_041655815.1 Anaerolineaceae bacterium | reverse complement strand
ATGACGAGGAATTCTATATCCCCAGACTGCTCTCCATCCACTCCCGTCAAGATTTCTTTCGGGAGGCGATGGACTATCTCTATTACTATAACGCTGTCCGGAAGCATTCATCGCTGCAGAGACTTTCTCCTTGGCAGCATCTTGCTTCCAACTCTCCTGATTTAGATGCTAAAATCAGATTCGTTCCTCCTATCCTTTTGGACAATATCGCTGTCCAACTCGGTGACTGGAGTGGATACCATCTGCTCGCTCAGGTGGATTTTATTGATTCTTATCCATCTGCGATTATGTCGTTAGTTAATATCTACTCAAGCAAGATCAAAAAAGTGATATCGCCTGGCCGCTACGCCTTTACGTTATGACGGACCAATAAATGGCGACTTGAAGGTCGCCATTTATTGTAGATAAAAAAAAGCGGTTAGAAAATGCGGATAGCGATTTCAGCTGGGGCAGCCAGCAGACGTTCCAGCTCCGGATTCAACTTTACCAAGGTAAGTGAGAAGCCAGCCATCTCGAGCGAGGTGCAGTAATTTCCAACATAGTTTCGCTTTATTTTGAGTCCACGCTTTTCACAGAGTTCATGGGCGTGCCCATAGAGAAGATACAGTTCTGAAATTGGGGTTCCGCCCATACCATTGATCATCAGGGCGACCTCATCACCTTCCTTGTAAGGCAGGTCATCTGCAACGGCTTCGAAGAGCTCATCGACGATTGCGTTAGCGGGTGCGAGTTTAACACGCTTGCGACCTGGTTCCCCGTGAATGCCGATGCCAATTTCCATCTCGTCATCAGCAAGGGTGAAGATCGGGCTGCCTTTGGCCGGAGGTGTACAACCGGTGAGTGCCATACCCATAGTGCGGGTCACTTCAACAACCTGATTACCGATCGATTCTAGTTCTTCAAGGTTCTTACCTTCTTCGGAGGCAGCCCCGCAAGCTTTCATAACGAAGAAGTTACCGGCAACGCCACGGCGACCGATAGTGTAGAGTGAGTCCTTTACAGCGACATCGTCGTTGATGACCACAGTGCGAACTTCGATACCATCCGCTTCGGCTAATTCGCGTCCCATATCAAATGACATGGTATCGCCAGTGTAATTATTAAGCAGATGCAAAACACCCATGGGGCCAGCAACCAATTTGGTGGTCTGATAGACAAAATCAGCTGGTGGAGCAGCAAAAACGTTGCCTGGGCAAGCGGCATCGAGCATGCCTTTTCCAACGGTCATCACATGTGCAGGTTCATGACCGGAGCCAGAACCCTGCATAATGGAGACTTTATTATCCTGCGGGATGTCTCTGCGCATGATCAGGTTGTATTCCGGGATATATTTCAGTGTATCCGGATTAGCCAGGGCAATGCCTTTCAGCATTTCAGGTACGAAATCTTTGGGATCGTTTACAAATTTTTTCATTATTTTTCTCCTTTTTTAAATGAAAAACTATTCTTTCCAAGCTGCATTGAGAGCTTTTATCATGGTGGCAAGAGCGACCGAGCCAGCATCAAGTGTGCCAATGCTACGCTCTCCTGTGTAGGCTGCCCGTCCACGTTTTGCTAGCATCGTTCGTGTGGCCTCGGAAGCATCGGCTGAAACCTTGGTGGCAATTTCGAGAATTTCAAGGTCATTCTTACCCTCATTAATTGCTATTTCGATAGCGTCAGTTGTTGGTATGAGGGTATCCAAGTAGGTTTTGTCTCCCAGCTCACATTTACCACGCTTCTTGATGCCTTCAATTATTGCGCGTAAAGTCGGTACAACATCCTCTCTTGTGGCTTCTTCCTTCGTGCCGAGTGAAATTCCAGCCCGCAGGAAGGCGGTTCCCCAGATGGAGCCAGAGACGCCTCCGACCGAGGCCATGATGATCTTGGCAACCTCCTTGAGAAAGGTGCCCGGATCGGTTCGATCGATTTCGTCCCATTTTTCCAGTGTTTTTTCAAAGCCACGGGCAATGGAATAACCGAAATCTCCATCCCCAACGACAGCATCGAGTTCAGTGAAATACTGCTCGTTTTTAAGGGCAGTGTCCGCAATGGACTTGACAACAAATTCAATATCTTTGGTCATAGAGTCGTATCCTCGGTTTTGTTAGTAAATTTTTTCCTCTGATTTTCGTTTTAGCACCTCCGTATCTCAGCCATGCTTTATCCAAACAAGTGAATCAACTGATGGACATGCAGGACACCGTTATAATCGGGGATGTCTCCCTTGATTAACTCGCCTTTTTCGCCTCCCGGATCGCCAAGGGACGTCACAATGACATCCGCTGGTGTAAGATCTTCACGCTGTGTATAAAAATTACTCGTGGCGACAACGTGCATTCCGGCTGCCTTGGCAGCGAGAATTCCATTGCGGGAGTCTTCCACCACTAGGCACTCTTCAGGCTGAAGTCCAGTCTTATCCAGCGCAAGCAGATAGATGGCAGGATCAGGTTTCTTTTTGGTAACGATATCGCCTGCTAGAACAAATTTAAAGGGGATATCCTTCAATACATTGTAGGCAATTGCATGCGCAGCACGCTCGTTTGAAGTCGTGGTAACAGCCAGGGTCAAACCGGCATCTTCACCTTCTTTCATAAAGCGGTGGATCCCCGATCTCAATGGGAGGCTACCGGATTCGATCAGTTCGATAAAACGGTCAGTCTTAAAACGATGCATCTTCTTAATCAGGTCATCGACTTCATCTTCGTGGACCTCCACTCCGAAGCCGCGGGTTTTAAGGTGGTGCTTCATGCGTTCTTTGCCGCCGCCAACCTGGAGTAATTCGTGATAGTACTCCACATCCCACTCGGTTTCGAAACCCATGTGTTTGAAGGTGTCATTGAAAGCGACGCGATGGCCATCCCGTTCGGTATCGATAATGACACCGTCCTGGTCAAAAAATATTGCTTTGATTGCCATGCTGACCTCCTATGCTTTTCCTGCGCTGCCCAGTATATCGATCCAACGACCGACTACTGTGCGAATCGCATCTCGAACTGCGATATCAACTTTTCCTGGATTGTATTCGTCTCGTTTTGCTGAAATGTAATCGTAGGTGGTATCGATGAGAGTGTATTTCAACTCAGTAGAAACATTGAATTTAGCTCCACCAGCTTCCAACAACAGTTTGACATAGTCGTCTGGTAAACCTGTGCCACCATGGACGACCAGGGGGGTGTTAACGCGGTCTGCATTGAGCATCTGATTGATTTTTGCCATACGCTCAAAGTCTACCTTGGGGTTTTTAGTCTTATAGACGCCATGGGCGGTGCCGATGGCAGGGGCAAATATGTCTATTCCAGTCTGTTCGACAAACATGACTGCCTGCTGGGGGTTGCAAAGAGCAGCTTCATCTTCTGATACGCGGATTTGATCTTCCACACCGCTGACCGTGCCCAGCTCGCCTTCAACGGAGGCGTCGCTGTGGGTGTGGCAATAACCGACAACTTCTTTGGTCTGACGGATGTTTTCCTCAAACGACTGCTTGGAAGCATCGATCATTATGTTGGTATAACCGACATCTGCCAAGTGCTTACAGTAATCTACTTCTGTGCAATGATCTAAGTGTAGACAGATCGGTATTGGGGCTTGGCTGGCCAGGGCCCGGTAAACAGCAACGATAACTTCTGGCTTGAGGAATTTTGATGGAGTAACGGATGCCTGAATGATCAAGGGTGCTTTCTTTTCGACAGCAGCCTCGACAACACCTTCCATTTGGTTGATACTGGTGATATTGAAAGCGCCAATCGCGTAACCTTCTTTGGCGGCTTCCCGGGTAATTTCTAAAGCATTTACAATTGACATTTACTTAGAATTCTCCTTTCATAAAAGATTCTGTTCTGATTGTGCTGGTATCCTCCTTATGTCCTATTCCTTCGGTTGTTAAGCAGAAAGGTTGAATGTGACCGAATAGAGATCGCCACGGTTGTGGCAAAAAAGAAACTCAACCGGGATGCCCTCCTCGGTATAAAGAGTACGTTCCTTATAGAGGATGGGACTGCCCTCTTCCACCTCTAACAGAGCAGCGACATCCGTCTCCGCCAAACGCGCTTCAAGGCGCTGGATGCCGCGCTTCACTTTGAAACCCCCCGACCCGTAATAGGCGAGCAAATCTTTTGATAGGGTCTCGACGTCATTTTCAAGAAAGTCACTGAACTTTTCGTAAGAGAAAAAGGCTTCGTGGATTGTGACAGGATTGCCCTCAACGATCCGCAAGGTTTTCAAACGGACCACTTTTTCCCCTTCCCGAAGATTTAGCGCTCTTGCTACTTGGAATCGGGAAGGCAATACACCCCTATCCAGGATCTTTTCCTCAACTGAAAGACCATCCTTGCGGGAAGTTTCGAAAAAATTCTGAAGATAGCTGTGATCCCGGGCATAATGTTGCAAAGCGACAAAATTGCCCACACCGTGTTTTCGATAAAGCAGACCTTCGTCGACCAAGTCTGTCAAACTTTGTCGCAAGGTCATGCGGCTGACACCATAAGAAACTGCCAGTTCCTCTTCGGGTAGAAGCTTTTCACCACGGCGCAATTGACCTGAATTAATCTGCTCGCGGAGATCCTCACGAATTCGAATATATTGTGGGGCGCTATTGAGGCTACTTTGTTGGTTCAATAATTCCCTTTCTTTGGTAAGGTTGTTGTTGATTGGGTTGTATAGACATCTAGATTATATTCTATCGAGAGAATATGTCAAGGTACTCGCATTAGTTCAACTAAAATGTTACCGAGATGCTATCGTTAGGTCAAATGATAAT
>JBBAES010000126.1:0-4752 GCA_041655815.1 Anaerolineaceae bacterium | reverse complement strand
ACTGGTGTAATATCCTCTATCAGCACATATCCGATAATGGCATAATCACCGGAAGAATATTCAATCAGCACACATTCCCGGTTGAATTCGTCAAAGCGTCTTTCTTGCATAGAAACAAGCTCGACGGTCATGCCTTCCCGAATCCGCCCTGGTGAACTGAAGCTTCCGTAACATCCCGTTCTCACCCAAATATCCCGGACCGCTCTGACAAATACCACCGGCGTGGGGGTTACCGTGTTGGTAGGTGTAGGCGAATAATCGGGTGTGGGTGTAGTCGTAATAGTCGGAGTTAAAGTAGCGGTCGGTGTGAGCGTCACAGTTGGGGTCATTGTGACCGTTGGCGTTCGGGCGAGGTTGCGCTCATAGGCCGAATCGGAAATCTGTCTGGCGGTCAGGCTGACTGCCATAATAATCAGGACCAAAATCACAATAGCACCGATTCCACCTATCAGATAAGTTGGCAGGAAGCCACGTTTCAGCTCCAGTACCCTTGGGTCCTGGGGGAAGCGTTTGCGAGCCCTCGAGCTGATCCTCAGCGCGTCAAGCGCGAAGTATTTGTTTCCGCTCTCGAGAGCATCTTCCGATCGCTGGATGGCGTCTTCATTTGTGCTGATTTCGGTCTCCAGCGCGCTGATTTCATTTTCAAGGGAGAGACTCTGCGAATCGTAGGCGTCCAGTTGCCTCAAAAAATCGAGATTTTCACGAGCTCCATCAATTTTCTTTCGCGCGATGGTAACTGTGGGGGCATTGGCGGCTTCCTCTTTAAAACGCTGGGTGTTGTCGAGCAGTGATTGGATGGTTGCCGGAATCAGAAGATCAAGCCGGTTGCGCAGACGGCCCAATTGGGGAATCTCGCCGTATTTCATACGAATCTTTTCCAGCTTACTTTTTGCGTTAGCCAGTTTGGATGGCGGGATCTTCCCGCTCAGGCTGACCAGATCACTTACCTCATTTAACATGGCGATATCTTCACGGATTTCGGCTGCTTTGTCGATGTATTCCGGAATGGCGACGGCACTTGCGGCAGTCTGGATCTTTCCGAGTGCGGCGACAAGATCTCCATGCGTCAGTAAGTTGAGCCCTTCACGGTAGACATCATAGGACTGCATCTGGTTTTCGAGATCGTGTCTCAGTTCTTCACCCTCGCGCCAGCGTTTGATACCGGCATCCTCCAGGTGATCGAAGGCCTCATCGAGATAATTGAGGGCAACCTGATAGCGGAAAACACGGGCCGCGCTCTGTGCCTTACCATAAGCTTTGCCAGCCTCTGGCGGCAGCGCGACAGAGGGGATGTTGCCCGAACGTAAATACTCTTCGGCTTCACTGTGATGCTCCTGGGCCCGAGTCCAGCCCGGCTCCATCTGGATCACTTTTTCGTAGAGAGGGATAGCTGCCTGATAATTACCTTTGTAAAAGGCCTCCTCAGCCTCATCCATCATTTTTTCCGCTTCTGGATCATGTGTAGATTGGAAGAAACGTTTCAGGGGGTCGCTGTCAATTCCGCCCATGTCATCCATTCCCAGGTTTGTGCGCGTGATTGGTGGCTGAGTTGCAGAAAGGTCACCCAAAACAGGTCCAGGTGAAGTTTCATGGTCATTGGCGGGTACACCAATGCCCTCCGGGTCGGTTTGGCCCAAAGCTGGAGACTCTGGTTGGAAGTTTTCAGAGGGTTCTGGAGTGGTTGCGGGTGGCGTTTCGATAGATTGTGGAGGTGTAACGGTTTGTCCGGCGGCACGGCGGCTGCTCTCGCGTCGCAATTCACGTAAGAGACGGTGTGCTTCTTCAAGGTCGTCTACGCTGACATCGTCTGAAATACGGTTGGTTGCAAGCGCTTCCAGGTAGGTTGACAGACCAGTTTCAGCCTGACTGAGCTGCTCGTCGCTGGGATCCTTACTCGATAGCGCATTCTTTGCCTGTTCAATTAATGAACTGATCATTCTTTTGGTCCTTTCAAAAGGGAAGCAGGTTTACAGACGTTTGCTTTGCAGAACCTGCAGGGCAGCCTTCATCTCCGTTGGGGTCTTAAAGTTTCCATCAAGGGCGTTTTCAAGGAATTTGATTTCCTGATCATTCAAACGGTTTTGAACATCGAAAGAATAGCTGGCTTTGAAATGCTGGGGAGAATTGGCGATGTCCTCTGGTCGGTTGGGCCCGACCGCGACCGATCCGGGTGCCTGCCGCCCGGTAAAAATGTGATGAAGGGCGCGGGAACTGAGCTGAATCATGTCTGATTGCTGGACTTCGGTTGAGAAATTATTGGGTTGCCAATGACCGATGTTCCAGTCGATAATGACCACTTTTTGGCGGATATCGTTCCAATAGTAGTGCAATAATTTGTGGTCAAGAAAACTGGCTCCGCGGCTGTGGGCTTCTTCGAGGATGGTGCAAATCTGAACAGAAATGTCCAGGACCTGTTTCATGCTAAGATTTCGGACAAAATTGCCGCGAGTGTAGCCGGCGTCACAGAGCAGATAGAGGTTGTCCTCCCAGCGCCGTTCAAGGATCAGGAATGGCAGCCAGCCATCCTGGATCCTTTCCTCAAATTGGGTTAAAACATCTTCAATCTCGCCCACTTCAAACAGTGCCAATTCACCTTTTATATTCACTCCCTGGCCTATTTCTTGCATTTGTTTGGTCAGAGGGGCGATTTCAGTTGGCCAAAGAGTATTTGCTTCCGGTTTTAAAAAGCCGGCTTGTAGCATCGGTGTCATATTCTCAACACCCCGCAAATTTGCCAGGATGTTATATTCCTCGACAAACAGTGGCTTGGCGTATGAGATTTTGTCATGTCGCATGACTTTGAAGGCCGGGTTGCGACTGTAAGGGGTTTTGCCTGAGGCGTGTTTATAGAGAAAGACCCGAGCGCTGGAGCCACCAGCCTCCGGAATCGCAAAATCGTGCTGACCAGCCGTCAGCCAGGTATCCAACGGCTCTGCTAAATAGAAGCCGCTATTAGAATCAAGTATTATCTGCTGCATGTTATTTTCCGTAAAGTCCAGCTATTTTACCATTGATACGCATCGCCTTGTTCAAAGTAACCGGCATCACGTCTCACCAGCTCATCAAACCATGGCAACAGAGGGTGAATGCCCTCGATTTCTTGTATCCCCTGGCGGATTTTCGCGCTGTCAGCCAAGGAGAGCAAGTTCAGATATTGGCGCTGCCAGCGTTTAAAAACCGAACTTGTCTTTTTGGTAGGGTTGACAGTTTCATCCGTTTTGATCAGTAAGAACATCAGATCGCCGGCAGCGTTCCTTGCCAGGCGTGTTCGTGCCATCTCAGGTTGATTGATCACCTCAAAGTTGCGCTGCATGGCCCGCAGTGAGCGGTAAAGCGTAAGAAGCGTCTGGTTGATCTCGCTAAAAACACTCTGTTGGTTTTGTGTCAGCCATGACAGAGCGCGTGATTCTGAGCGAGATAATTGTTGCCAGGTCTTGAAAAAGGAATTTTGATTTGCATCGATCTGGTAGACCAGTTCGTTAAGCAACTCGGGGTAAAGCCCTTGATTTTCAATCTTCTGCCATTCACAGATGAAGGTGTAGAGATGACCCTGAGCTTCTGCCAGGGCTGGCAGTTTGGGCTGAAGCAGTTTTTTGTAGCGAGTTGACTTCCAATTACGTTGTTTTATGTCAGTCAGGGCAGGCAGAACTTCGCTGACCCAAAGGTTAGTTGCACTTTGCAGGTCACGCAGCAGCGCCCAGCTGGTGTCAAAGCCATCCGCCATAGTTTTTAGCAGGTACCAGTCACCAGTTAAAGCGGCTGATTTCCATTTTCTGGTCTGGTCCAGAATTTCCAGCGCCTGGTTGACCTCGTTGGCGTCCTGAGGCGGGAAGTTATTCGTGTGATGTGGATATGCTTCCCGGGGAATACTTGAGAAAATGAATTGGAATTCTTCGTCAAGCTCCTTATAAGAGCCGTACCAGGCTGGTAAAAGCCGGCGCAAGCTACCCAGTTGCTCCGCGCTGGAGTGAGAGTTTCGGATTTGGAGATGGAAAGCCCGCAAAGCTTCCTTTTGAATTTCATCCAGGGCTGTCTGAGCAAACCTGTCGTATGGCAGATCCAGTTTTAAGCCCGGTTGGTAGACCCAGTCGGTCGGCCAATTATTCTGGCGGGCCAGGTCTTGCAAATTTTCAAGATTGACCGCCTGGCTCATCGAAAGGAGAGCGTGGTTGTAGTGTTCGAGCCATTCTGGTTTGCCAAGATGGCTTGAGAGATCGTCGGCACGTGTTCGTAGTTCTGCAGCGAAAGCGTTTACAGATTGCTTGGATGGGGGTCCAGATTTAAAATCTTCAATGTTAGCTTTCATCCTGGAAAGTGATTCTGCCAGGCGCAGCAGGTAATCCAGGGTGGGCTCTGTAATATATAGTTTCTTGAGCGCTTTCAGGCTGCCCTCGAGATCGATGGCATTCCAACTTTGGTAGATATCCCGCGCAATTGTAAGTGCGTTTTGGAGCCGATCCGAGAGTCCCTGGGGCAGTTTCAAACGCATAGAATTCGCATCGCTGATAACCTGACGCAGGTTGAAGAGTTGGTTACCAAGCATCTCGCCTGGTGCCAGTTGCGACCATTCGGCAAACACGAATTGCAGCTTCTCTCTAAGCACAGCAAGTTGTTGAGCAAGGTTTGTTGTGGCAGAAGCGTTGACATTTAGGATACCCAACTGTTCATTCAGGAGAGTTTTGAAAGCGTGCATATCTGCGTAGATGGTAGAGGAAAACCCCGAATTTAGATAGAGATTTCGCATAGCATAAA
>JBBAES010000125.1:0-4827 GCA_041655815.1 Anaerolineaceae bacterium | reverse complement strand
AAGGTGGGCTGCACCTGAACCGTTTGTATCGTTTCCATCCAGCGCATCAAAAAGAATGTGCCTACGGCTACCATGGCCAGCAGTGCCCAATGCCATTGTTTGCGCCCTTGCTGACCGGCAGTTTTTACCAAGGAGGGGATTGTTCCGGCAATAAACCCAATGAACAGCCAGATAAATTGGGCGGCGTAATTCTGGAAAGCGAAATCGATCACAGCTGAGAAAGCAATTACACCAAGCACGCCACCGATACCGACCGGCAGGAAAAATCGTAAATGCTCAACAAATTTGTGGCGAATGTCTGCTAGCCAACGCACCAGCGGTTCGTAGATCCCGAAGACCACCATCAAAACTCCGCCTGAGAGTCCGGGCGTGATTGCGCCAATGCCAGCCAAGAGGCCCTTAAAAAATCGGATCAGCCAACCGGCCACAGAGTTCCCTGACGTGGGGGTTGGTCCTGCGCTATATGTGATGTTCGTTTCGTTGCTCAATTTGGTGTCTGAAGTCATTTCAACTCTTTCTGATGTTCTCCTGACCATTCTACAACAAACTCTCGATCTGTGAAAATTAGTTTTGTGGACTGTTGTATACAAGGTGAGTTAATGCGGCAAACAAAAGCTAAATATCTCTGAAATAAGACTGATGCGGACGCTATCCGCATCTAAACAGCGTTTACCTGAAAAACAGCAGGGAAATCAGGTTACTCTGTCAGCCAACCGGCAATAGCCTGCATAAGAGGACCACTGCTTTGAACGCGCCAGTCATCAGGTTGAGATCACGCTCTGGATATTAATCTTCAGAGAGCGGTGTTTCTTCTCCTGCTATCTTCCTGATCTGGCTTTCCAGATAATCTAACCAGTGCAGCGTGGCAAGATCACGGTACTGCCGATAGGAGTGCACAAAAAACTCATCCATTGTTTCTTCACTGGTTTCTGGCATTTCGCTGAGAAGGTGGTCATACCAACCCTGGTTGACCTGGCGTTGTTGTTGGATCAGATCAATGGCTTGCTCGTGGCCGAACCGGCGGGCGACAATCAGTTTGCCCAGAAAAACCTGACGGATATCCCGTGCTTTGAGCACGGGGGTAGAAATCCAATCAAGCAAAGACTGCTTGCCCTTATCGGTCAGCTGAAACACAACCCGGCCAGAGGCGCCTTCTTCTTTTTGGGTGGGGTCTTGTTCGATAAAGCCACTGGCTTCAAGCCTTTCCAATTTGGAATAGAAAAGTGCCTGTTTCACGTTCCAGATTTTGGATATGCCGGGCATCTGACTGAGTCGTTGGTGCAACTCATAGCCATGGGTTGGCTCCTCGTCCAGTAACGCCATAATGACATATTCCATTGAAATCGGCGCTGTTCGGCGGGCCATGATTATTCGTGCTCCTCTACGAAAATAGTCTTATCAGGTTTGTTGGGCACCAGACAGAGGAATTCGAAATCCTCTTCACCCAACGGGAGATAACTGTGAGGGACATTGGCTGGGATATAAACCGCATCTCCAGGTTGAACTTCGTAGGAAGAATCATCGATTTTTATGAGCGCTTTGCCCTTCAGAACGTATTGTTCATGCTCAACCAGGTTGATGTGAAACGGCATGAAACCGCCTGCACGAATAGTAAATTTTCGCATGGCGAAATTTGGTGCTTCCTGATTGGAAATAAGGATTGCTCTCGAAACCCCTTCACCAACA
Organism: Anaerolineaceae bacterium; assembly: GCA_041655815.1. GTDB lineage: Bacteria > Chloroflexota > Anaerolineae > Anaerolineales > Anaerolineaceae > Mesolinea. The sequence goes on along the minus strand of JBBAES010000125.1, from coordinate 3,141 downwards.
GGCAAAGGCTCGCCGGGTATTTCATGACTGTGTTTAACTGACATTGAAACCTCCTTGATTTGCTCTAATCTTATCTCACTTTCAGAGTGAAACGTGTGGGTAGCAGTAGATAACGTGACTGTCTGAGTGGGATGGACTCTGGGCATGGCTGACCATAAAATAAGGTTCCTTTTTCATGTCAGATGATTGACACATAAGCAAGTAGAATTGTTACTATGGAAACACAAGTAGGAACGGCGATAACAGCACAAAAGAACACTAAGAAGGCAGCTTTTTGGCAAGACGTCTTGGATTATCTTTTATGCATTTTTGGTGGGGTCATCTATTCAGTGGGGCTCAATTTGCTGATTTTGCCTTTTGGGCTTTACATCGGCAATTTGACTGGTATCGCAAGAATCATTCTCGAATTACTGCGTCGGGTCATCCCAGGCATGCAAGATGCCACCGGTTTGATTTTGCTGGCACTCAATTTGCCTCTGCTGCTCATCGCCTTCAGTTCCATCAACCGCAAGTTCTTCTTCAAGACGCTGATCACCGTGATTACTGTCAGTGTCGTGTTAATATTTGTCCCTGTGACGGCTATCATCCCCGATTTGACAGATATGATCACTCTGGCAGTTCTGGGAGGGATCATCTGTGGCTTCGGGGTGGGGCTCAGCCTTCGCGCAGGAGGCTCTTCCGGCGGAGTGGATATCCTGGGGGTTCTCATCGCCCTTAAAAATCCAGAATTCAGCGTTGGCAGGGTCAGCGTGATTATCAGTATGATTGTTTATGCTTACGCCCTGTTTACCAGCCCACCTGTAATTTTGGTTTATTCGGTCATTTTCACCTTGATATACAGTCTGGTGGTTGACAAGGTGCATTACCAAAACGTGAAGATCAGCGTGATGGTGGTTACCAAAAACAGAGATATCCTGCAATATATCATCGACGAAACTCACCGCAGTGCTACCTATTGGCAAGGTCAGGGCGCCTACTCTGGAGCTGAGTTTCTGGTAATCAACACGGTGGTTTCTAAATATGAACTGCTGCGTTTGCGCAGGGGCATCATCGAGCTTGACCCACAGGTGTTTATTATCGAAAATAATTCAGTCAATGTGACCGGTTTTTTCCCTTCGCACTTCTTTTAGATTCATAGACGAGACCGATCTGCCACTCTAATAAGAGAATAGCCAAACTCTTCTAAGTTATATCCTTGCGACATTATCGCCTGCGCCCTTTGACGTGGAATAAACGCAAGGCGCGCAGGCCTTACAATATCTTGCGATTCAAGATTTCCTCCAGCAACGTCCAGGCTTCGAAGTCTGTCTTGTTGGTCAGATACGGTTTAAAGCTGAAATTCAAATACAAATTAACTGCTTGATAACTGGTGGTTTGAGAAGTTAAATAGGCCGAATCATGATAATTGGCCAATACTTGCATCGCTTTACTGAGAAGCGGCTTGGATAACTTTTTTCCTTGATATTCAGGGAGGACAGCGACCCAATGGATACGCCCGCTTATTTTTTCTTCGCCCTCCAATTTACCATACCAGGCGGTTGTGGTCCCAATAACTTTACCTTCGTGATCTTCAAGAAAGAGACACCGCCTGGTCATTTCATCGCGGTAGGACCCGAATTCTTTTTCGAAATGCTCAAGAGCTGTAATTTCATCAGGGAACTCATCTACCGCCGTTTCCACTTTTGCCCAAACGCTTTCCTCACCTTGTTTAAAGAATCTCAGCGTATATCCTTCAGGTAATTTAAATTCTGGCAGGTTCGACAGATGGCCGCGTTTCATTTTTAGCGGAATTCTTTTCATGAAAATATCTCCTGTGAAATCTGTTCATTTGGCGACCTGCCCTGACGGAACGAGGCTCTTAATGATTTATCTGCAGTCATTTTATCAGAATGGCGAGGCAACTCGCTTTCTTTTGATAAGACCAGATTTAGACACTGGATCATTTTGTGTACGGAGGCTGAATGTGCCGGACAGGCATCGTGAAAGGACCGCTTGAGGTTGCGCTGAAAATCTGGGATCATGAAGGCAATCAGGTCAGCTTGCTCTCACGAAGGACCATCCAGGTTGCAGGAGCCTGTTCCAATAAAAACTACCTGCCTTTGATTATTTCGAATTGAATCAGGCCTTTTGAAAAACCAGGACCACCCAATCTTCATCTGTCAGGGTGTCAATATGCGATAAGGCTGCAGTCTGAGCGGCCTGGATGACTGCTTCTGTCTGTGTGTTCAGAATTCCACCCAGGATCAGGATGCCTGCTGGTGAGACGGTGTCAGCCAGCCCAGTTCCAAGCATTTCGATCAGGATACGGGCCAGGATATTTGCCAACACGATTGGCGCCTGCGCGAAGTCATCCTCCCGTGAGAGCACGTCTGAATGAGTGCCTTTTTCACAGATGATTTTTTCTTCCATACCGTTCAGGGCAGCATTATGCAGGCAGGATGAAATGGCAGTGGGGTCATTATCCAGGGCTAAGACCCGCTCAGCTCCAAGACGAATCGCGGCGATAGAGAGGATGCCGCTGCCAGAGCCGATATCGAGCACATTTTTGTTTTCACAGCCGTATCTTTCCAAGGCAGTTAAACACAGCTGGGTGGATGGATGTGTTCCGGTGCCGAAAGCCATATCGGGAGAGATAATTATCGGCAGCCTTTTGCCCGCGATAGCCGGGTCAACCCAGGCAGGTAGAACGGTCAGATTTTCTCCGAGGTTAATGGGTTGGTAACGCGGCTTCCAGGCGTCCATCCAATTTTGGTCTGCGATGATCTGGAATTGAACCTGACCGAGAGGCGCAATTTGCCCTAATTGCCAGACTGCTTCTTCGAGTTTCTGACGGGTGTGCTCAATCTTTTCATCCACTTGCAGATAGGCGACTACCTGGGTATCGCCGGTAGGTTTTTCTTCGTAATCTTTTTGATCGAAACGGGTCAGACTGTTAATCAGGACCCCGCCAGGCGCATAACGAGAGAAAACTTCGGCAACTGCTTCTGTCAGTTCACCGGAGCAGGTTAATGAGGCTTCCAGCCAACTGATCGGCTCAGCCACTAAAGGCATCCTTCAATTTATCAAAGAAGCTGCGTTCCTGGATTTTGATGTCCGTTCCCATGGTTTTGCCCAGCTCAGTCAATAAGGATTCCTGTTCTT